>NZ_QJSM01000019.1 GCF_003205235.1 Thermoplasma sp. Kam2015
TTTGGATGTATAAGAACATTTCACTTAATCTTTATATATGTATTATGAATAATATATTATTAAAATAAAAAATTCTGCACTGCAAGATACTCGCATCATGCAAATTTCAGCCGCTTCAGATCGCTAAATGGTAAATTGTTCAATTCTGACGCTTCAATTCTCTTGCGAGGTGCAATCATAAACATAAAATTCAATGCCAGGGAAATTTAATTATTCTGAAAAAATATATCTTATATCAATCGATCAATGGCCCTCTCATTCCACCATTTCCAAGGTTAATGTATGGGCCCCTCCACCGCCATGGCAGAGTGTAGCCAATCCAGTCTTCATATGCCTGTGCTTCAACGCATTTATCAATGTTACTATGATCCTGGCTCCGCTGTTTCCGATCGGATGCCCTATCGCAACTGCACCACCGTTCACATTGAATCTGTCATTATCTATCTTCAGTTCATTTCTGACTATGACCGAGGCTATGGAGAAGGCTTCGTTGTGTTCAACAAGGTCATAGTAATCTATGGTCTTATGCTGTTTTTCCAGCAGCTTTCTCGTTGCCGGTATGGGCGCTTCAACGAAATCAAGAGGATCGAGAGATGCCTGTTCATATCCTGTGATCCTTGCCACTGGCTTAAGGCCATATTCGTTGATGGCCTTTTCAGAAGCTATCATGAGCGCAGATCCACCGTCCGAAAGCTGTGCAGAATTACCGGCCGTTAATATCCCGTTTTTCTCAAATGCTGGAGGTAGTTTTGCGAGATCCTCCATGGTCGTCTTTCTTATGCCCTCATCACGATCCAAGTTTTCAAACGGAACGATCTCGTCTGCAAATTCTCCAGATTCTGTCGCTCTGATGGCTCTTTCATAGCTCTGCACAGAGTATTCATCAGCCATCTCTCTTGTTATGCCGAATTTTCTAGATGTTCGCTCAGCTGATACGCCCATATGTTCGAAATAGAAGGCATCCAGAAGGCCATCAACAAGCATGGCATCATCTATCTTGTAGTTCTTGTGAAGAAGATGCTTCGGTCCCCATCTGAGATCCGCAGGGAGAAGGAAGGGGGCATTGCTCATGCTCTCCATACCTCCAGCGATCACGAGATCTCTTTCACCTAGGGCGATCTCCCTTGCCGCACTTTCCACTGCCAGCATACCCGATGCACATACAACATTGACAGTATATTTAAGGACAGAATTTGGGAGGCCTCCATGGAACGCGGCCTGGCCGGCTGGATTTTGCCCGTTTCCAGCTTGAATTACATTGCCCATTATTACTTCTTCCACCGATTTCGCATCTATGTGTGTTTCATCCATCACCGCCTTAATAGCTGCACCACCCAGCTGGGGGGCCTTTAACTTTGAAAAGGATCTTCCGAACTTGCCGATGGCAGTTCTCTTGGCAGCTACAATATATACATCTCTCATATTCTAAAATGACGAGGCAATTAATACATTTTTACTTTGCACATGCATGAATAGTTTTCCTTGGTCAAGTAGAGAATTGAACATTCCACTATATATCCCTGATGGCTGGTGGAAGATGATAAAAATTTCTACATGTAAAAAAATTAGAAAAGATCCGATATTTTTCTGATTATTTCGGCATTCTAATCGAATCAAAGTTTAAATCATGGACAATGTTAATAAGTTAATGTCAAAGGTGATGCCTTGGTAGTTGTAGGATTAGATGTAGGTTATGGCGATACAAAGGTAATAGGAGTTGATGGTAAGAGGATACTGTTTCCTTCCAGATGGGCTGTGACGGAGACTGAAAGCTGGGGTATAGGAGGCAAGATACCGGTTCTTAGCACTGATGGGGGCCAGACGAAGTTCATATATGGCAAATATGCCAGTGGAAATAACATAAGGGTACCACAGGGTGATGGGAGGCTGGCCAGCAAAGAGGCCTTTCCCTTGATAGCCGCCGCACTCTGGGAAACGGGTATACACAACGATGGAAGCCCCGTGGATCTTGTAATAGGTAGCGGAACACCTCTCGGTACGTTTGATCTGGAGGTCAAAGCGGCAAAAGAGGCACTGGAAAATAAGGTGCTTACGGTCACAGGACCAGAGGGTGAGGTCAGGCAATTCAACATAACCAGGCTTATAATGAGACCACAGGGAGTTGGTGCTGCCCTGTACCTGCTGAATCAGGGAATAATTGAACAGCAGCCAGGTTACGGAGTGGTGATCGATGTAGGATCTAGGACTACTGATGTGCTGACGATAAACCTGATGGACATGGAGCCTGTGGTGGAGCTATCCTTCAGTCTACAGATAGGCGTTGGTGACGCGATTTCCGGCCTTTCAAGAAAGATAGCCAAGGAGACAGGATTCGTCGTCCCATTTGATCTGGCTCAGGAGGCACTTTCACACCCAGTCATGTTCAGGCAGAAGCAGGTCGGTGGTCCTGAGGTTTCCGGGCCAATATTGGAGGACCTTGCCAACAGAATCATAGAGAACATAAGACTGAACCTAAGGGGAGAGGTCGACCGTGTCACATCGCTGATACCGGTTGGTGGAGGATCAAACCTGATAGGCGATCGCTTTGATGAGATCGCGCCAGGTACTTTGGTGAAGATAAAGCCCGAAGATCTGCAGTTTGCAAATGCACTTGGATATAGGGATGCGGCGGAAAGATCGATGTAGATAATGCATGACGATACGAATTGTCCTTGACCTTAGCGACGAGGAGAAAAAAATAGTGGATCTCATAAGGATACAGGGGGAGACGTACGTAGATACCATCAAAAGAATAATAGAGGATTACTATGAATACCAACTGGTCAAGGACGCCGTGAATAAAATTTACGACAAATTGGGCCTGTCCGAAAAGAAGGAAAAAACAGATGATCCACCACCAGAAATAAAGTCTAAGAAAAAGACTGAGATCAGTCAGGGGCATCCCGTCAGTATGACCAAGGTGGAGGAACTTAAGAAAAATCTTGAAAGCAGATGGAAGTGAGGCTTCAATTACAATTTTTTAATATACAGATCCAAATTCAGTTTCATCGTCTTTTATATACTTATCCTAAACGTTAACTTTAAGTTTAATGATATAATACCCGCCTGTAATCATGCTTATGTATTAAATATCATAAGCATGAATATATGAGAATAATGTAAGATATGTGATGGTGGTAATATGGCGAAGATGCTAGTAATGGTGATCACTGGAAAAGAGAACATAAACACGGAAATGGTAGCATTCAATTTTGCCATAAATTCAGTCCAGAATGCACATGCACAGGTCGAAATGCTATTTCTTGGGCGCGGTGTGGAAGCCGTACTCAAGAATCAGAACAATTCAGATACATTCCTGGCGCAGGCTCAGAAAGCAAGATCGCTGAACATACGGCTAACAGTATGCAGCGTTAGTATGAAATCTCTGGGCATAACGGATGAAATGATATTTGAAGGCCTAGATAAGGTTATGGGTGGAGTCGAAACGGCTGCTCGTATCGATGAAGGATACCAGGTGATAACTTTCTAAGTTGATGGAAATGGACATAACACTGCTTCAATATATTTTCTCAATAATATCCGGCGTTATAGTCGGTTTTTCTCTCGGCCTGATCGGAGGCGGCGGATCAATACTGGCCATTCCGCTCCTGATATACTTCGTAGGAATAAGGAATCCGCATCTAGTGATCGGTACGACGGCACTTGCCGTGGGTATAAATGCACTAATAAATGTATACAGTCATTTCAAGAAGAAGAACGTCAATCTCAGGACAGGGGCGATATTCACAGTATTCGGCGTTATCGGCGTCTTGATAGGTACTACGCTCGGGCTAATCACACCCGGCGGAAAGTTGTTGTTTCTCTTCTCATTTCTAATGATGATCATTGGAGCATACATGTTTGTAACCAAATGCAGGACATGCAAGAATTACGACGCTATACCAGGCAACGATCCAAAGGGTAAGGAAGATCCGCCTGACCCACCAAAGAAAAGTTTCTGGCAGAGAGCAAAGCTGGAGATATTTGGAGTACTTGCGGGTTTTGCCTCAGGCTACTTCGGGATAGGCGGTGGATTCCTGATCGTTCCCGCTCTTCTTTATTCCGCCGATATAACTATGAATCTAGCTGTAGGCACCTCACTTCTTTCTGTTGGTACGTTTGGACTTGTCACAGCGTTGAGATATGGAATAGCAGGCAAGGTTTTGATATCCATAGCCCTTCTGTATGTCCTTGGAGGAATTTTCGGAGGATACGCTGGTGCTAGAGTTTCAACTACAATGAAAAGGTCTACTCTTCGAAAATTCTTCTCTCTGATAATAATCATCGTGGGAATATACATGGCTATAGAGTCCTACAGAGCCATGCTGTGATATTATTCCCATCTTTCATATTTTTCAATTTTTGGTCATAGGTCAAAGTAAGTGTACTAACTTTTATGTACGGCGCATATGCCGATTGGCCTATTCAGGGGTTTATTTCAACAATTATCCACAAAGTGTACAGATGAAATGAGTTTAAATGCCACTCAAGTTTTTATAAGATTATAACCTATAGTTTAGACCAAATAAGATGGAATCAGAAACAAGACTATTCAGGATAGAGGAATTTTTCCCGTTCCTTGACAGCCATGTATCGAGATGGTTCAATAATAATTATTCATCCTTAACTGAGCCTCAGAGATACGCCATTCCGTTGATACATGCTGGAAAAAATGTGCTGGTCTCAAGCCCGACAGGAACGGGGAAGACCATGACAGCCTTCCTCACCATCATAAATGAACTCGTCACTCTTGCTAAGGAGGGTCGTCTTGAGGATCGTGTATACTGTGTGTATATAAGCCCACTGAAGGCTCTTGCCAATGATATTAACAAGAATCTGAAATTCCCTCTTGACGGTATCTATTCTATAATGGAATCTGATGGTATGAAGATACCTAAGATAAGAATATCCGTAAGATCAGGTGATACCTCTGAAAGCGAAAGACAGAAGATGGTGAGGAAACCGCCTCATATACTCATAACTACTCCAGAGTCTTTCTCACTTGCGCTTTCATCTCCGCGAATGAGAGAAAACCTCAGAAACGTCAGATACGTGATAATCGATGAGATTCACGAGATTTCTTCCACAAAGCGAGGAAGCCTCCTCTCCGCGAATCTGGAGAGATTGAATGCCATTTCTCCGGAAATGCTTAGGATAGGACTCTCGGCAACGCAGTCGCCCATAGAGGAGATAGCTAAGTATCTTGTTGGTTTTGATGGGGGAAAAACCAGGCCGTGCGAGATTGTAGAGGTCAGAGGGGAGAAACACCTTGATCTCAGGACAATAACGCCAGTACCAGATCTGACAAGAGTGAGTTTTGAGGTTGCCAACGATAGGATGTACGATATAATCGCGGATCTGGTTAAACAATACAGAACAACCCTCATATTTACAAACACTAGGAGCGGAACTGAACATGTTGCTATGCGCCTGAAGAGCAGAGGGATAGAGAGCCTTGAGGCTCATCATTCATCTATGGGCAAGGATCAGAGGCTCGAGGTGGAAAATAAACTTAAGAACGGCGAGTTGAAATGCGTGATAACTTCCACATCGCTTGAGCTCGGCATAGACATAGGTTTCATCGATCTTGTTATACAGATCGGAAGCCCAAAATCTGTTAGCAAGGGGCTTCAGAGGATCGGGAGATCAGGACATGGCATCGATGAGCTTTCAAAGGGCATCTTTATAGTATTCACGCTTGACGATCTGGTAGAATGCGCAGTTCTAACGAAGGCAGCATACAGTCGCCAGATAGATAGGGTGGATATACCTAAGAATCCGCTGGATGTGCTTGCCCAGATAATCGTCGGCATGTCTCTGGAGAGGGTATGGCGTATAGAGGAAGCTTTCGATCTTATCAGAAATTCATATACGTTCCATGATCTGAGCTTTGAAGAGTTCATGATGACCATGGATTATCTATCAGGTGAACTTGAAAGTCTTTCGATATATCCAAAAATATGGGTTGACAGAGAGGCAGGCACATTCGGTAAGAAGAGAAGCACCAGAATGATCTATTTCATGAACGTGGGCACCATCCCTGATGAAGCCAATTATAAAGCTATAAATGAAAAGGGAAAGAACGTTGGTGAACTGAGTGATAAGTTCGTTGAGAGGCTAAAGGCAGGTGATGTCTTTGTACTTGGCGCAAGAACCTATCTGTTCGAAAAAACTGTGAGAAACAGAGTATACGTCAGATCTGTAACAGGTATGAAACCAACCGTACCTTCCTGGACGGGCGAGATGCTGCCAAGAAGCTATGATCTTGGCGTTATGATAGGTGAGTTCAGAAAGAAGATAGCGGCGATGATCGAATCTGGGCAGGACCCAACAGATATGCTCATCACGGAATACCATGTGGATGAAAATGGGGCAAGGAGCATCATATCCTATATCAAAGCGCAGATGAACTATGGTATACCAACGGAGGATCACTGTCTTATAGAGGGATATAAGGAATCAGACGACGTATATGGTCTCATATTCCATGTACCTCTTGGTAGAAAGGTTAACGATGCACTCTCGAGATCCTATGCACTGGCCATATCAAATAGGTACGGTTCCAATACACGCATCACGATAACGGATGATGGCTTCATCATCTATGTAGAGAGGAAGATACCTATAGAGGAGGCAGTCAAGAGTGTAAAGTCAACCAATTTTAGGGATCTGGTACGTAGATCCATAGCAAATACTGAGCTATTCAAGCAGCGTTTCAGGCACTGTGCAGCGAGGTCTTTGATGGTCCTTCGTTCTTATAAGGGATACGATATATCGGTGGCTAGGCAGCAACTGAGAAGTGATAGACTGCTCAATGAACTTCAGAAGCATGAGGATTTTTCCATAATACGTGAGACATACAGAGAGATAATGGAGGATCTGATGGATGTGCCCAGAGCCGAGCAGTACGTTAGATCTGTTATGGACGCACATTCGTATTCTGTGAGAGGTTATTCCACGGAATCTAGTCCATTCTCATACGGGATGATAATGGCGGGATCGTCTGATATAGTGATGATGGAAGACAGATCCAAGATGCTCAGGGATCTGCAGAGCAGGATGCTTGAGAAGATATACGGTGGTGAGTCGATCCACTTCATATTCGAGAATCAGAAGGATGTGGACGACTATTTCAGAAAGAAGATCCCGCGTGTGCACGATGAGGAATCGCTGATCAGATTTGCAAATCACTTTCCATACATTGACATCATCAAGGATCGTTTCAATTCGCCCTACCAATATGCCGATGCTGAGATAAAAGAGATCATAGAGAAGGCTGTCGAGGATGGTAAGATCATATCCGCCTATGTTAGGGGTCTCGTATGGACCTCGTATGAATATTACCCTATGCTATGGACGCTGTTCAGAAAAAAAATAGATCTAAAGGATGAGGATGAGAGGATTCTGGAAAGCTGTGATGGTAAATCCTTCTCTGATCTGAGATCAGAACTCGGTATAGACGATACCACTCTCAAAAATGCCATTCAGAAGCTTGAATCTGCGTATCTAATCATTAGAAAGTCAAAGAATGGCCTAACGATATTCTTCAAGAATAGACGAGATTTCTCTGTGGACGCTCTAACAGCTTCCAGGCGTCTGATAGAGATAACCCTATCTGCCTATGGTCCGATGACCCTGGACGAGATTGAGATAAAGTTGCCGATCGGAAGAGAAACGTTAAGATCAATACTTGATAGCATGGTCGCAAATGGCACCGCCATATACGATTACATAACGCCTGTTTATAGCAAACAGTACATGCTTGTTTCTGATCTTAAGGCGCTGAAGAATGTTGAAGACATAACAAGACTCAGACTTTCTAGAATAACGAAGAAGGTTAAAGATCCCAGGGAATACTTTGACGTTTATGGTTTCGCATTTGATGTGGAGAATATAAACGCTCGTCTGATCGATGGAAGATTAGACAGTTTTGACGATCTGATAAAGGATGGTTATATTATCCGGGGGCACTTTATAAAGAACAAGATCACTTACTCAGCCAGATGGTTCATAGACATGATGTTCAGCCTCAGAGATCATACACTTAGCAACGAGGAGAAAGTTGTAATGGATGCAGTGGATGAGGGAATAACAAGCGAGAAGATCATAGCAGAGAGAACAGGTCTGGACAAAAAGATCGTCAGGCAGATACTGCGATCGCTGGAATACAAGATCATGGTTTCCAGGGATGGGGACTCTGTCTTGAAGATATCTCCGAAGGACATCGGTTATGATAATGCGCTGCGCATGCTCATCGATAAATTTGGGCCGATAACTCAGGATGAAATACGCAAGTTCTTCTGGTTTAATCCAGACATGCGTTCCATAACGGTGAACAGCACATTTTTCAAGGGGGATCTTTACTATTACACTGAAAGATCTGATGAAATATCTGGAGTCTCGGTGACCACGGTCATAGATCCGGTGATGATTTATCTGCAGATATATGTTGAAAACATAGATTACAACAGATTGCTCATCGTTGATGGAGAAGAGATAGCAACTTTCTACCTGGAAGAGAAAGACGGGATCAAATGGATAAGCGATCTGTCAACCGGTGGGAAATATGATGATGCCGTGAGATACGTTATGGATTATCATAAAGAGGGGTGGCTCGTGATAATACCACCAAACGGCATTTCCGGAGATGGCAATCTGGATATAGTGACTAGGCCAAAAGGTTTCATTATAAATTACGATGAATCGGAGATCCTTTCAACAGCCGTAAGAATGATGAAAAAGAAGATCAAGAAGGCAAATCTCTACGAATCATTTTCAGACATATACTTTGGAATTAGGGATTCAATAGAATCTCAGAGGTATGGGATTTCTGAGATGAATCTGCAGAACTATTTTGAGTCATCACTTCTGTACCAGTTCAATGGGCCGTTCAACCGCACTGCAATGGCCACAAGGGAAATAATATCAATCTACAGGTCGCTGACTGATCGCAAGATGACGAGCGAGGAAGAGTCTGTTATAAGATCGATCATGATGCTCGAGGAAGCCACTGAAAGACAGATAATGAGCAGTACTGAGATGGATGCCAGAACGCTGAAGAAGGTTATGGATCTCCTTTACGAACGCAGATATATCGCAAAGAACTATGAGAGAAAATTCGTAGCTATAGCCCAGAGATACACCCCGGACGAAGCAGCAGCATTGCTTGCTGATCAGGTTCTGAAGGATTTCGGTATGATGACGCCTACAAGATTTGCACAGATGACGGACATGGATGTGAACAGATCTCTCAATCTCTTGGATCATGTGGAAGGCTCATCAAGGTTCTTCAACATAAAGACGAAGGAGCTTTATATCAGCAGATTAAATTTAGCCGAGTCATCCCCCATGAATGGAGGAGAAGAGGCCATATTTTCTGCAAAGGACATACTTGCGCTTGCATATGCTGATTATTTCAAAATGATCTTCGGAAATGGCTTTGATATGTTCTATTTTGATGGTAAAACGTTTTCTGCAGCTCTTTCTGTTCAGCGAACAGTGAGACATCTTCGGCTTAAAAAATTCGAGGGCGATTCTAACGCATTGCCAATGATAGCTGAAAAGCTGAGGGAGATGGGGTACCTCCTTTCGACACAGAGGTTATGATGTAGAACAATTCGGCAGATCATTTTTGATGGGGACCTCTATGATCGATTTAGATAAATTTATATATGTCTGTATCTTTAATAATATATGAAGGCTCTTATCGCTTATGATGGCAGTGAAACAGCTCAGTGTGCTCTTGAATTTGCGTTGAATCTCAAAAACTCCATAAACAAATTCCTTGTGGTATACGTAATTCCACAGATAATAGGTACTACACCAACTTATGATACATATGTGCCGGAATCTATGTTCGAAGACGAAAGAAGGAAGGCCGAAGAGATCATAGAGAAGGCCAAGAAACTTGTCAGCAATGAGAATCTGGATATAGAGTTTGAGATCGTTGACTCTGGTACAAAGACAGTGGCCAAGAAAATGGTGGAAGTTGCCGAGGAGAATGGAGTCGATCTTATAATAACCGGATCAAGAAATCTCAAGGGATTGACTAAGATAATATTGGGATCGGTGAGTAGTGAACTGCTAAAGTTGAGTACGGTTCCTGTGATGATCTGCAGTACCAATGCATGCAAGTGATCTTTTTATATAGCTTATCCATCTGGAAATATGGGAAGTATCAGACCATTCAATATCAAACGTACAGCTGAGGAACTTGCAGATAAATTTCCTGACTTATTCGGCGACAAATTTGAGGATAATAAGAAGAAACTGGAAAAGATGATGCCTGACGTCTCAAAGCGTACAATAAACATGGTGGCAGGTTACATCACCAGGTATTCCGTGAAGAAGAAGCAAAAGGCGAAGAGGGAGATCGAAGAGAATTCGGCCACCTGATCTCCCAGGATCATGCTCTTCATCTGAATTATTCGTATTGTAAGATAAGCCGGATGGACAGAAACCAAATAATGAGGCATCTGGAAAGATATTCGAAACTTGTTGATGAAACCGACATCAGAAGTTTCATAGATGCCTATTTATCGAATAGTTTCTACATAGATCCAGATGCGATCAAGAGTGATGGTGAATATTCCTTCATTTCTCAGGTTACCAGGATACTTGGTGAACGATCTCTTGATCGTGACGGTCGCACCATAAGATATGCGAAACTGGTCTTAGGAAATAGGATCACTTTCACGCTGTGGAATGAAGAAATTGAAAGATATTTCGAAATGCTTGCAGAGGGTAGAAACTATCGTTTTATATTCTGCAGCATCAGGTTTACGAGATTCGGCATTGAGGGAAGCCTTGGTCTGCGGGGTTTCATCCTTAACTATTAAATCCTAATCGGTGAGCTGCTCCTCAGCTGAAGCTTCGGATCTTCCTTTCATCGAAGAGACCTCTCCCTCTCCGAACATCCGTACAAGCTATATATCGCCATAACCACAGGCTTGCATTCGGATCTCATCGATCCCACTCAGGTGTCGTACACTTGTTTATCGTGGATGATACAAAATGCGTGAAGACAATTTATAAATCATTCCATTGGAGGATGTCCGTATATCTCTTGTTTGAAGAAGGAGAATTACAGCTTCTTCCAAGGACCCAACTTCTAATTAAATGTCGTCATCCAAAACATGATTATATGATTCTCACCGCTCCACGAGATTATCGATAACATGGATGAGGGTAATAAAGAGTTAAATTTTTAAGAGAGATTATAATGCTTCAGTAAATGATTAACTGGGTAAGGGGTATTTCAGTGGCATTACTATTCATTGGTTTGGCGTTTTATCTATCATGGTCGATTATGTACGGGACATGGTTCGACATTGGTCTTTATTCATTCACCATTGTGTTGATCGTTTTTGGCGTTTTAGGAATAATGCTGACAACGGTTAAAGACGAAGACTCCGTTTCGAGCTGATATGATTGATGATGTAGAACCTTTCAATCACTAGCTGCAATAAGGAGTTTGGTGTACTTGTCCTCATAGAGATAGAAACATTCTGAGAACTTTCTGTTTTTTCCTCCGGCTAGTCTTGTCATATCTTCTTCCTCCGGTATATACTTTTCAATTCCCTCCGTGTTTCTGCTGTTTCTGAAGAAAAATTTGTGGATGCTGTTCTCCTCTATCGTGGCTCCCAGCCTTATGTCCTCAATGCTCTGCGTGATTATGACGACTGCAGTTTCAAAGTGTCTTGAATGCCTAACTGTATTTTCTATTATTTTAAGAGTCTGATCATTTCTGAGCATAATATTGGCTTCTTCGATTATGACAGTCTTTCGGCCCTCGACCATTGACATGTATTCAGATATGGACCGTGCTAGATCCAGTCCTGCATTATCGTCTATTTCAAATTTTATGAGATTATATTTTACTATGATGACCCTTGCTGATTCTATTTTCTCTCTGCTCGTATTTAGCTCTTCTATGTATTCTTCCAGAGTCATTTCAATGCATGGCCCGGAATAGTCTTGGCAATGGTATTCGCTGAGTGGATCCAGCACAAGAACACGTGAATATTCAGAACCGGAAATTCTCTTTATCAGAAGTCCGGCAAAATGTGACTTGCCGGATCCGGTTTCTCCAGTTATCACGAAATTGTAAGAAGGGTGTTCAAAATAATCAAGAAAGATAGGCTTTCCAGTATATTCGTTCATGCCCAAAAATATTCCAGAGAGCTCCTCGCTGGAAAAATAGGCTGGAAAGAAAGATGAAATTGAAATCCTATCCATCGGATATGCTATATTCTCCCTTCTGAAGTCCTCAAATCTAAATATAGATTTGGTTCCAGCTTCGCTCATGTTCTTTGCTCTCATACCTGCTATTTTTAGGCCACGATCGAGTTTAGATATTTCGTGGGTAAGCCCATATGGGGTATTATGAATGACCATAAAGTCAAGTCCACACAGCAATATCTGCGCTTCATCCTTTCTGTACTCATTAGATAGCTTTTCGGCAGACTTCATAACTGAATTCAGATACTCTGTATTTTCATTTCTATTCTTTCTCTGCTTCAACTCGAAATTTATATCAGCGATCCTTGATGATGCTATTCTCAAGAGTCTTTCTCTGTTCATCTGCTTCATGCTGAACTTAACCACTGCATGTATATCGCTCATCTCAATTGCTTCGCAGTAGGTTGGAAAAGCAGGTTTCTCTGCATCTATCAGACTGAAAATTGATCTGTTCATCTCCCCAGAAAGATAGTTTTTTCTCGGCGACAAAACTGATCTATGAAAGATCCTGTGTATATTATCTATATCAGAATCTTCGATATTGAAATAAAGATGTACTTTCTTGCCTTCCCCCGGTATCTGTTTCACTGACTGTTTCAGGTTTTTAATATCATTTGTAGCATTCCACAAAAATAAGTATGTGGAGTAATAGACCTTACCTTTTATCACAGGATCTTCTGACCTTTTCTCTTCAGGGCGATGTGGAATGGAGTACGCGGTGATGTTTAGGCCGGTCTTCATCAGATCCGATATGAATTCTGATATCTCCCCAAATGTTCCTGCATGATTATCGTAGTCGGTCTTCATTTTTGCAAGAACGGCCGTTGAATTTTGTACCTTGATCATTGTCAGACCTTCTGATCTGATGATCACGGAATCTAGGGGCCTATCCCTCTTTATCCTTTGTATTAACCTGATCATTCCTTTTCTGGATCTTGAATGAAGCATTATTATGAGCGGCGGTATGATTATGAATGCATAAACGTTAAATATCTTTATAAGTATGAGCAGCAGAGAGGATGAGATCATCAACATGAGAATGGTGCTTATACGAAATCCATAATATTGAGGTCTGTATGCCAGTACATTTCTCAGGACTCTTTCCTCTTCCTCATTCAATCTGATTCTTCCCTCCTGTAAGAGGCTTCCTTCGAATACACATTGCTCCAGTCAAGTTTTTTACTCATTGAGAAAGCAGCAGATTCCTCCAGCTGTCCTCCGATGAATCCCAGAACCGCACTGGAAGGTATGTTGAGTGGTTTCATTCTGAAGTAGCCGGTTCTTATTTCAAGGAATATGAGGGATGGGAGCACTGGTGCGAGCATAAAGAACCCCAGTTGTAATATCGGATCCGCCGAAAATATGAATGCCAAGTGCAGATCTATGATGACAGGTATCGGAAGAAGATTCAACTCTATAAATGATGAGAAGATCCGTACCAGATATTCCTGGGTTCTTCTGATGAATGCGATGGATGAAAAGATAGGAATAACAGCAATCAGTAGAAGCTCAGCAGCCTCTCTGAATATCAACTCTGCAAGTAAAGAAGACATTGCCAAGAAATAAGACGTAAGATAGAGAAAGACAAGTGCCATCGATGAAGAACTGTCATTGGTTGAAAAATTCAATATCTGCGTTATGCTGAATAATGAATACCAGTTAACGTTTCCATAACTCCAAAGATAATCAAATATATACTCCGAAGCCAGGGCCATATACATGAGAATTTTGAATGAAAGTGCCAAGCTCAGGAATGGAATCAATAAATTCATCAGGATATGCGTGAGTCTGAAATTCATAAGAAAAGCTCTCAAAGCTATGATAATTGAGAACAGAACAATGGATGCAGGAAGAATGATTGAGTATGCCGTATTCAATATGAAACTATACATGCTGTAGTATGTGGGTCCTGGTTTGAGTATCACTCCATAGGAATTTTCAGGGTTCAGCCCATAATAAACTATCAGATGCCAGAGCGGAGTGAGCAAAGTCAGATAGAGGGCTACGATGGATCTTATCACATCGTAGATAAGAGTATCGACGGCGATCATGATCCCGTTATTATATAATTGAAAATGGCATAGAGGAGGCCGCTCACAGCCAAAATATAGATAAACGTCCCGATTGCAGCATTTTTCAGCCTGGATCTGGCTGCCATCCTCTTGTTCTCGTCTGTGCTGAAAAATTGGAAGGCAATCGGTATCCATAGTATGGATATGAGGATAGCTGACACAGATATGGCGATTGTATCAATTCTGGTCAGCATCGCCGATATATTATTGCTTACCATATACGCCATAAATGAAATAATTGCCATATTGGTCGATAATCACAGTATATTTAAATTTATACTTAATAAATGAAATATAATTATTACATCTATTACAATTTTTTACATTTAGGTAAATCGTTCATGTCCTATCAGTTCTCTGGATTTTCTTATCTTTGCCTGAAGGTATTCGGCCTTTCCTATATCCTTTCGCACGTAGTAGTCACCTTTGACGTATTTCAAAGAAGCATCGACCATTTCTGAGGCTTCTGGAATGCTGTCTCCCTTCGCTAATATTGCCAGAGATCTTGAACTGCTCTGCTTCAGCCTACGCATATCTCCGCTCACAGATGCATAGAAAATTTCAACACCCGAATCGAACATCTTATCATCGATCAGTATCTCACCAGGTTTGGGATTTGTTCCATAACCCACCGGAACAAGATATTTGAGTACCGTTGCCTTTTTCTCGAAGATCTTCTCTCCCTGCAAATTACCTTCATATATCTGATGCAATATCTCTACAAAATCACTTTTGAGCAAAGATAATACATTTATCCCCTCCGGATCAGCAAAGCGAGCGTTTATCTCTATAACTTTAACACCCTTGGGCGAATCCATAAACTGACCGTACATTACCCCTTTGAATGGTGTGTTCTCAGAATTCATCGATCTTACTATATCGATCATTATGTGTGCAGCCTCATCCCTTGCATTTCTGCTCAAGAACGGTAGCGTGAAATTTGAGTCGGAGATCGATCCCATACCCCCAGTATTCGGCCCAGAATCACCCTCATAAGCCCTCTTATAATCCTGGACTATGGGCATGAATGAAACATTTTTCCCGTCAACGAATGCCTGAAGGCTGAACTCTTCTCCAACGACCTTTTCTTCTATAAGTACAACACCGTCTCTCTTCAATACCTCAATAGCATAGGACTTTGCCTCTTCAAGGCTATGCAGCTGTTCGCCCATCACACGTACGCCCTTGCCTCCAGTCAGTCCTATAGGTTTAACGGCCACATCATGCATCATTGAAGCAAAAGCATCATTGACGTCATTCTCACTGAAGCATTCTCTGAATTCAATGTTCCCAGGTATATTGTATCTCTTCATCAATTCCCTCATGAACATCTTTGAGGTCTCTATCCTGGCCGCCTCCATTGTTGGGGATGCCACAGGTATGCCATGCTTCATCAGATTATTTACAAGAGGGGTATCAAGCACCGGATCCGGTCCTACGAAAACCATGTCAACAGAATTTTCAAGAGCAAATTCTTCAATCTTTTTATAATCCAGTTCGTTGCCAAGCAGATATTTCGACGAAAGCGATTTGATTGATGGATTTTCATGACCGATAACGGATAAGAGCGTTGCTCCTGATCTTTTTATAGCTCTGGCTATTGCGTCTTCCCTGCCACCACTTCCGACCAGCAATATCTTTTCCGTCATATCATTTCACCGTGATTATTGCATTCAGTTCTTGAATTCTCTCCAAACATATTTCCAATATACTGAACGGTATATTATCAATTCTGTTTTTAGTTTTCCATAAGCTAGTATAGGTTAGCGATCGATCCAATGGAATTTCTCATTCCATATTTGCCCATTATCGAAGAAGCCCTGTCAATCAAAAGATATATCATGACTGCTCGGAATCAATCTTTCCTCCAGTCCCTTCCTGATTCTTCTTCTGTAGCTCAGTTCTTATTCGTCTGGCAAACTCTTCCTTTGAGACTCCAAAATAACTTTCAAATCTACGGCCAAGAATGTAAAACTTAGCATTACCTCTGTTCACGGCCTTTATAAGGCCCATGCCCTCAAGATGATTAATTATTTCGTCTGTTCTCTTATGAGCTATTTTTCTAATGGCACTGGAGCTTATGCCTCTTTCATTCATCGCAATATTCGCCAGGACCTTCATTTCAGATCCAGAAATATCTGGCAGGGATACTGCATAAGCCTCCTTAAAATAATCCGATCTTAGCTGAATTCTATATTTGTATCCATAAGCTGCTAGCTCAAGAGCCCCGCCTCTCTCTTCATATTCCTTTTTGAGCCTTACGATGGCCTTTCTTATATTAGAAGGGTCGGCTGAGAGTATCTGCGATATGAACCTGACATTTAGAGGAGTTCTACTCGAATAAAGAACAGCCTCGACTCGGTTGATCAGATCCTTTTCCTCATCATCGGTCATCAGTAACGCTTCACCCTGAACATCCATAAGTCTATTCAGGACTGGCTTATCAATTTTTTCACATTTTACAGCATAATAGAATAATTTGTTCGGGTACAAAAATCATATCCATGGGTCGTCGTATTGGTGGAGTTTCTGCATTCCCTCTTCTTCTAAACGGGGAACTTTTCCATTGATATATTCGCAATGCTGATGAGACATGCCGTTGATCATTAAAGAACGATAAAATTTAATAATCCTAGCGTATTCCTGGTTTATGAATACCGAACATGAGTTCGGAAGTGATATCAATTCAAAGAATTTTTTAAAGGATAAATTGGATATAGAAAGTGATAAAAGACCGGCATCTATGTTTTACATATGGTTTGCATCGAATCTTACAGTGGGGGATTTTGCGGTTGGGTTTATACCGGTTTACCTTGGGCTTCCGATAATCTATTCCGTTATGGCGATAGTTATAGGTACGGTCGCAGGTGGAATAATGCTTTCCTATATGAGTCAACTTGGCGTTATATACAGGGTGCCACAGATGTACATGGGAAGGGCACCATTTGGAACGATTGGTGGATCACTTCTATCAATATTGCAGTGGGGAAACACAGCAGGCTGGCTTACGGTAAATGTGATCCTGGCTTCACTTGCCATATATGAGATTATGAAGATCCCCTACTATTTGATTATAATGTCAATAGTGATCGCAGTGGCTCTGACCGCTTTGATAGGATACAGGGCGATAAGAATACTTGAAAGATCCATGTCTTATGTTCTCGGGATACTGTTTGTGTTTCTCATCATATTCTTGATATACTCTCACTTCTCCATATCTTATCCTTATGCCCCCGTTTTAGATATCCCTTCTGCATTTGGCATCACATTTGCATCAGCCTTCTCATACATAATGTCATGGGGGCCATATGCCGCTGATTATTCAAGGCATGTTCAGCTGATGAAACCCTCCAGGATAATCTTCTATTATACTCTGCTCGGTTCAGTCATTGCATCCGTATTTGCTGAAATTGTAGGCATGTTGGTTTCTGCGGCTTCAGGTAATCCCTCAGGATCGCCGGCTGCAGATCTCTCAATGTTGATGAATAAATATGCTCTCATAGGCATGCTGGCATTATTCCTTGGCGGGATCGCTGCCAATGCAATTAACCTTTATTCTAATTCTCTGGCGTTTCTTTCAATAGGATTTAGGTCAGAGAGATGGGTGGCCATCATCGTTGCATCCATATTTTCATTTGCGATGGGTATATTGGGATTTTTCAGGTTCTATGGTTTTTATGAAACCTTCCTGTTCATACTTGATTACTGGATAACCCCATGGATAGGCATAATGATAGCTCATTTCTTCATGGTTCGGAAACTTAATCCTGAACGATTCAACGATCTGCCAAGACTGGTGAAGCCAGGCATATATGCGTATCTGATCTCGATAATAGTTTCGATTCCGTTCATGGCTCCAGCAGGTATAATAAGCATGCCAGTTGCTGCACTTCTCCATGGAGTAGATATAAGCTATTTCGTCTCATTCTTCCTAGCTATGATCCTCTATCTCTATTTTTCAAAATTATCGGTCCGTCAAGGAAACATACAGACCACCGTAAAAAATATCCGATAAGTTTTTTAATGTTACACCATAACGCCTCTCTGAATGATACTTAACGATGAAACAATAATTGATATGGTTGCCAAGGGATTTCTCATTTCAGAGAATTTTGAAATAAAATCGCTGACACCCAACGGCTATGATCTACGTATTGATATTATAGACGTTGATGGAAAGCAATATTCAAAAGCCGACATACCTGCCATGAAGCATTTTCTTGTATCAACCATGGAAACGCTCAATATGCCTGAAGATGTTGTTGGGATGATCTGGACAAGATCAACGTTCGCACGAAAGGGAATATTTGGATCCTTTGGTGCTATAGATGCAGGATATCATGGAAATCTAACTCTATCTTTTTTCAATGCAGATGGCCCGATTGAACTGAATAAGGGTGATAGAATTGCGCAGATGCTTTTCGTCAAAATGAACGAAAGAGCCAAGATTCCCTATTATAAAAGATCCGGCAATTATCAGCATTCTCAGGGAATCATTAAGGAGCCATTGAAGGCTAAATCAGATTGATGGAACTGCAAAACAATCTAAGATTTTAAGATTTGTATATTTCAAAATTGGATGGATAAAAATATTAATTATGCAATGATAACGACTTATGGAAACTAAGAAACCGTCAGAATCAGAGACTTATGTTGAAAGAATGGTACTGCCGGAGGACATGGATATTTATGAATATCTTTATGGTGGCAGGCTGGTTGAATGGATAGACAACTGCGCCTCAATAGTAGCTACAAAGCACTGCAGAAAGAGAACAGTCACTGGCAGTATAGACTCCTTGTTTTTCCTGCTCCCAATACATCTGGGCGATATGGTCATATTGCATGGATACATAAATTACACCACAAAATCCACCATGGAAATCGAAATAGACGTCATCAAGGAAGAAGGTTTAACCGGAATAAGGAGATATGCTACAAAGGCCTACCTTACCTATGTTGCGATAGATTCCGATGGTAGGCCCACTGAGATACCACAAATCGCACCGGAGACTGAGGAAGAAAAGAAGAGATTTCAGGATGCTGAAAAGAGAGCTGAAGAGAGAAGAAAGCGTCTTGAAACGATAAAGCAGCAGCTGGCAAATATGATACCATGAAATACATATTTATATTACAATGCAGATTTAATTAAATCTCTAAAATTTTAACATGTGCGGATGCGCACCATATTGGTTCATCATGTTCAACGCATCAAATCATTCTGCTATTTCCATGCAAAGTGAAATATTTGCGGAAGATAGTCAGTAAAGTATATTATATATCTATGCCTTTGAAATGACGATCCATTTTTATGATACTTTGATATGCTGAAAAATTCTCACTACCGGATCGATCATTAAGAAGTTTTATATTTTTTCATGGCATTCGCCCATCATACCTGTCTCATAACCAAATGCATGTATGTTTAACGTATGAAATGTTAGTTTGAGCAGGTAATGGAGATACAAGGGGTGGTGGCATGGATCAGAATCTTTTCAATGAAGTGATGTACCTTCTAGACGAACTATCTCAGGATATAACAGTACCCAAAAATGTAAGGAAGGTTGCTCAGGATTCAAAGGCTAAGCTGTCTCAGGAAAATGAAAGTCTTGATTTAAGATGTGCGACCGTTCTTTCCATGCTGGACGAAATGGCTAATGATCCGAATGTTCCAGCTCATGGCAGAACCGACCTCTATACCATAATAAGCAAGCTGGAGGCCCTCTCAAAGAGTTGAAGTTTTTAATTATCAATGTCTGAAAATATCGAATAACTCTAACATTCGAAAATGTATGATCGTCCAAATAAAATTATTGTTCAGATTTGAAATCTCAATTTGGTTATAATTTTCATCGCTATTTTGGCTGCATTTTTAGAAGAACGTTAAGTGTCTGGGAAGCTTTTGGATTTATAAAGAAGTTAGGAGTTTGAGGGAAGCAGTAAAACTCTCTCTTCGGACAGGAGATACACGGACTTCCTTCAATGGAAATATTTATAGATCGTCTTCCCATATTTTTTTTGTATCATCCATGAAAACCAAGTGGATGATAACTGAATAGGATCGATGAGATCCGAATACAAGCCTGTGGAGATCGCAACCTCCGTAACCCTTCTTCCAGACGTGATCCGAAAGAAAGTTTCCAATGACGGGAAACTGCGATATGGCAGTAGGGGGATCGAGTTTGATAGTTGAAGCAGGAAGATCCGAAGCTTGAGCTGAGGAGTAGCTCACCTAATTAATTCGGTGGCAGGAGTCTGTACATTTTTCTATTCGAAGGAAGATATTTACTGCATTCGCCAAGCCCATAGCATTTCATAAGCGTGTCTGAATCATGTCCTAGTTTGTATCGAATCGATTGTGTGTAACCGACCGATCAAAAAGTATATATAGGTCATTATTTAAAAAAGCTAAATATTTATAGAAATATAATATTATGGTACGATGAACATGGTTCTGAGCGAAGATGCTGAGAAACTGGCTAAATATCTGATGATTGCGGATATACCGAGGAGCGTAGCATACACGCTTGTCTATATGAGAGATAAAGACGAGGTTACCAGCGTAGAAATAGAGAGGGAAACCGGCCTCAGGCAGCCAGAGGTCTCTATTGCGATGCAATGGTTGCGTAGGAAAGGGTGGATTACCAAACGAAATATGAAAAAGGAAGGAAAGGGCAGACCTATTCATGGATACAGGCTCTCGAAATCTTTCAATGAGATCCTTGAAGAGATCATTCAGGATCTTAGCAAGAAGATAAATGAGATAAACTACAACATAGAACAGCTGAAAAATTATAGAAAATAATCATCAAAATGAACATACATAAAAAATCAATTTTTTAAATTGGGCTGGAAGTTGTTTTTCTTATCTTTGTGAGATATACCTAAACTGAATCCTCGGATCTTCCTTTCATCGAAGAGACCTCTACCCTTCCGGACATCCGTACAAGCCATATATCTCTATAAACACAGAGGTGAATTCAGATCTCATCGATCCCGCTCAAGTATCATTCTATTAAGGGAAGTCCATGCATCTCATCGCTGAAGCATTTGAGAGTTACAGATTCCCCAAAATACATAAACTTCCTTTAAATAAAATAAGAAATTTGACTTTCCATAGGGAAAATTAATTAATCACAAATGTGATCCCCAATTTAATGAACCGAAGGATATTATCAGCCTTAGCAGTTATAACATTTGCCGCACTTATGATAAGGCTGATACCATCGATGACCAGCTACGGATGGGGTAATGACTTCGGTATCTATTATTATATAACGCAAGACTATATTAAATCAAGGCTTCTGGTGATTGATGTACCTTCTCAGTGGGGTACATCAGGATATGGATCATTTCCTGTGATGTATTGGATAATTTCATTAATATACTTTATTACAGGTATAAAATGGCATCTTCTGCTGAAATTTGTACCTCAATTCTTCGGATCACTGACCGTGGTGTTGATATTTTTCATAACAAGAGAAATAACAAAGGACGATCGGATGTCGCTCGTTGCGGCCGCATTCCTGGCCGTTAATCCCGTTCAGGCATATCAGACGTCCTTATCTTCTATACTTGTCTTCGGTCATTTTTTCGGGCTTCTGACCGTGCTATCTCTTTTGATATCCCTGAGAAAGAGATACTTCCTGTTCCTTGCTTCCATTTTCGGGATACTGCTGGTGATGTCGCATCAGCTATCCACATTCATGTATCTCCTGGAAATGATCGGTATACTGGTCTATCTGAAGATATCTAATGGATCTCTCGAAAGAAGGTATATATATTTCATATACGGATTTTCGGCTTTCATGTTTGCCTACTGGTTCCTGAATGTAGCCAATACTCCTGGTTTTATTACTGGAGGAGCCGAGGGTCTTCCATGGTATGTGGTGATTGCATTATACTTTTTGATCATCGGCATCTTCTTTAGCATACCAGCGAAATATACATCCGCAATTCGCAATATGCTCTATATTCTGAAACCCATGGATAAGAAATTCACTGCTCCACTTTTTGTTTCCCTATCTTTCGTAGTGCCAAGCATAGCTGTATTCATCTATCAGAGATATATAGTGAATTTAAGCGGAACATCATTCTTAGTGTTCATACCCATACTGCTTTCTGTAAGCCTGGCTGCATATGGTTATATAATCTCATGGAAAAAGTACAGAATCCTTCTGGGCATGTTGTCTCTGCTTCTCATTACGGCCATATATGCATCATTGACTATGAGCACGGTACTGTTGCCGGGTAGATTTTTCGAGTACATATTCGAGGTACTCTCGATATATGACGGCATAGCGATAGTGAGCTATCTTGATTCAAAGAAGCCTAGGGAGATCAGGATAGAGTATAAGATAAAATCAACAAAGCCGTCTCCAGTGGTGGTTGGGCCCTCTATTGGTATAAGCGTGACTGCTCCAAATATATATTATTACCCCACCGCATCGGCGACGGAGAGTGCTAAGTTCTACTATCAGAAGAAGAAATACAGTGCTTCGCAGATCCTTATATCTGTGGTTATGATAGTTATAATAGCCGGATCAGCTGGTTCAGTATATCCATTTGGCCATGTTGTTGTGCCATCTGGTACCCAGACGATATCATATCAGGATTACTATGCTATAGAATGGATAGATTCCCACGTGAATAAAAATTACAGTGTGCTATCAGATCATAGGCTTGGTCTGCTGATAGAAGCTGATAATATAAGCGATCCTTTTGAATACGCTTCATATGTATGGAATTCTACAGATTATCCAATCATTATTCAGGAGCTTTCTGGAAATTTCAAAAATCATACGGCTAAACCGATAGAATTCATTCTTATTGATAATTATATGTATACATACGGTGTATGGGGATATGAAGGTGCAATAAATCCAGACAGACCGCCAATTAAATTCACAAATGAGACATTCCTGAAATTCATGTATGAGCCTTTCATACCGGTCTACTTCAATATATCACTTGACAAAACTCAGTGGGCCCTTGTGCTGCAGGTAAACTGGACGTACATTGATGATCATTATCACGTAAATATAAGCGCCCCACCCTTGATAAATTCATCGATCTCACTGAATGTGCCATACATCCTCAATTCCATAAATCCAGATCTTGTTGCCACCTACTCAAAATACAGCCAGCAATGATATTTATCGACGTTCGTTTATTCATCTTATCTATACATCCCCAGAGGATGCTCGGAAATCAATGTAGATTAGTGGGCTATACCTAAACTGACTCCTCGGATCTTCCTTTCATCGAAGGATCTCTATCTTTCCGGACATCCGTACAAGCCATATATCTCTATAAACACAGACGTGAATTCAGATCTCATCGATCCCGCTCAAGTATCATTCTATTAAGGGAAGTCCATGCATCTCATCGCTGAAGCATTTGAGAGTTACAGATTCCCCAAAATACATAAACTTCCTTTAAATAGTTAGATTGCAAACTGTATTGAAGCGATTACAATGAATTATATAGAAAGTATATGTCTAGCATTCTGCAAAATAATATGTATTGTTTTGCAATAATATGGTATGCCATTCGAAAACGAAAACACATACCTGAGGATGGTGGAAGCAGGCAAAGAAGAGGAGTTCCACAGAAAATATGAGGCGGCTCTGAAGGAGGCTGAAACTCTTTTCCATAAGGAATATCCCAATATAATAGCTGATGATGTTGTCGAGAGCAAAAAAATCAAAGATATAAGCCCAATAGATGGAAGTGAGATCGCTACCTTCCAGCTCGCATCTGAGGAATCTGTCAATCGTGCCGTAGAGATGCTTCACCGGTCATACAAAGGCTGGTATAACCTCGGTTATATGAAGAGAGCTATGACTTTTTTGAAAGCAGCTGATATGCTCAGTGAACAGAAGTTCAAATTTGCAGCCATACTGACCTATGAGAACGGCAAGAATAGATACGAGGCAATTGGAGATGTGGATGAAGCCATAGATTTCATGCGTTTCTATGCCATCAATCTCATAGAGAACCAGGGATTCATAAAACTGACGGGAAAGGCGTACAAGAACGAAGAATCTATGAGCGTCATGAAACCATATGGCGTCTTCGGTGTGATATCGCCATTCAACTTCTTTTCTATCGGAGTCGGAATGAGTTCCGGGCCACTTGTAACAGGAAATGCTGTGATACTCAAGCCAAGTAGCGACATACCGCTTTCGCTATATCTGTGGGTTCGCCTGATGCATGAAGCTGGAGTTCCGAAGGAGGTTCTGGCCTACGTTTCAGGATCCGGTGGAATAGTTGGAAGACACATAGTTGAAAGCAAAAAGGTTGCGGGTATTGTCTTCACAGGATCAAGGGATGTTGGTTTGGATATCCAGAGAAAATCAATAGATAACGGACCGAAGGTAGTTATAACTGAAATGGGCGGCAAGGATGCCATAATAGTTTCAAATAAGGCCGATCTAGATAAGGCTGTTGAAGGTGTGGTCAGGGCTGCCTTTGGTTTCGCTGGTCAAAAATGCAGTGCATGCTCGCTTCTCTATGTCCATAAGGATGTGTACGACGAATTCATGAAGCGTCTGAAGACCAGGACTGAGCAGATAAAGCCAGATGATCCAAGAAAGAGGGAAACATTCCTGAATCCTGTCATAAACAAGGAAGCTTATGATAAATTCATCTCCCTCAAGCCAGAATACAATAAGGGGAAAATACTTACGGGTGGACATGAACTCAAGAGGCCAGGCTTCTACGTGGAGCCAACCATTGTCACCGATCTTCCCAGAGATGCATACATAGCCAGAAATGAGATATTCCTGCCAGTTCTGAGCGTATTCAAATGCAATAGCATAGAGGAGGCCGTGGATGATATAAACAGCATGGATTACGGGCTCACGGGAGGAATATTCACTGAAGATCCAAAGGAAATTCAGTACTACTTCGACAATGTTGAGGTAGGCGTGCTCTATGCGAACAGGAAAAGTGGAGGATCTACCGGCGCAATGGTTGGTTCCCAGCCATTCGTTGGATGGAAGCTGAGCGGCGTATCAGGCAAGGGTACCGGTTCGTACTACTATCTGATGCAGTTCCTGAGGGAGCAGGCACAGACAATAGCCCATTGAAATCATGAAATAATTTTATTCTCATTTTTGCATACCCTCAATATTGTTTAGTCGGAAATCACCCATAATTGTTACCTCAAACATCATAAACGCCATCGCTGGATATCTTGGACTCTTCTTCATTACGAGATATATTGGCATAACAATCTGGGGGTTTGTGGCCTTCGGTATGGGTTTCACGGGTATATTCTCCCTGGCCACCGAACTGGGCTTCACTTCTGCTTACACAAAGAGCGTGTCTGAAGGCTATGATGTCAGGGATGCAACGAGCACATTCTTTGCAGTCAAGCTGCTTCTGGCTGTTTTCTTCGTGATAATAACTATATCCGCACTCATTATATGGACGGACGTACTTCATCGTGGTTTTCAGAATCCAATTGAATACTGGGTGATCATAGCCCTTATACCGTACTACTTTTCAGGCACACTTCTATCGATACCGAGGTCATACTATGCCTCCACATTTTCACCTTACAGACAGGTGCTCCCCTCAATAACGGAGGCTATACTGAGAAATACGTTCTTCATTCTGATAGGAATATTCTACTATTTCAGGATATGGAGATTTCCGGATGCAGACGTTGCAGTTATCATCGCGTCCGTCTATTCCATTACCTACACCATATATTTCCTTTTTATGATGCATCTGGGGAGGCCATGGCATCTTCAGAGACCAAGCCTATCAACGTTGAAGTACTTCGCTGCAGTAGCTATACCTCTGGCCGCGACAAGCGGTATAGCCACCATAAATGGAAATATAGACAAGGTCATAATACAGTTCTACTGGCATGCAGACGCGACCAGCGCACTTTACACCTCGCAGATAATCGGAACGGCTTTGATATCCTTCTCAGGTGCAATCACTGGATTCTTCCTGCCCATACTGGCAAGAAGGTATAAAAAAATAGATATGACCTATGATTCCTACGATCTGGAACGATATGTATCACTCTTCATTCTCCCTTTTGTGATTGTGCTTTCTGTATTTTCCATCTATTTCCTCAATATTTTCAGTGGTGGATACAGGGTTTATTCCGACATACTGGTCTTCGTAGCGCTTGGAAATTACATATCCATCATTACTTCTCCCTTCACCTCTGCAGTGGTGGCAAGTGGGAAAACTTGGAATATAGCAAAGATAACGACGCCTTCAATATTGGCTAACATAGCGCTCAACTTCCTGTTCGTACCCAGATCAGTCTTTGGATTTACCGGTTTTTCTATGGGCCCAGCTGGAACGGTATTCGCATCATTTCTCACAGCGCTGGCTGACTACATAGTGTATCGTTATCTATATTTTCGCGTGGAAGGAAGAAATGACATGGGAATAATTAGACAGATAATCCCAGCACTATCCGAGCTTGCAGTAGGCTATGCCATAATAAAGATAATAAAGCCCTATCCTTTCATTGAACTGTTGGGATCTTCACTTCTGCTCATTCTTGTTTTCTTCCTCGTTGCGATCGCCATAAGGGAGATCACAGGAGCAGAGATACTTGAGTTTTTAAAGAATCTGAATCCCATAAATATTCCCAAGAATATCAGGGAGGAAAGAGAATCGGATAAAAAATGATTTAACCGCCCGCTTAATGTTCAAATGTTGATCAGCGTCTATCCTGTTTTAGTCTATCTATTATCTCGCCAATAGCAACATCATTCTTTATCTTCTTTATTCTGATCTTCACCGTTTCACCCTTCTTCGCACCAGGCACAAATATGGTATAGCCCTTGTAGGTGGATCTTCCTTCACCGGAGCTACCAACTTCTGTTATTTCTACAACGTATTCCTTGCCCTCTTCTATTGTTTCATCTTCTTTTACCTCTCTTACGGAATGTATTGGGTGCTGCGCACCGCATGCTTTGCAAACAAGTAGCGATATTCTCCCAGACTTCTGAATCTCAGTGTCAAGCGAACCGCATTCGTAACATCTGACATAGGTATTGATGTACTCGTTCATCTTATCCAGAAGTTCCTCCAGCGTAAGCTTGCGATTTATAATTAGCCTTCTTCCATTCTGTACTATATTGGTGCCGAACTCCCTAGTGAGGAATTTGATTATATGCTCTGGATCTCTGTTTATGATATCAACTATGTCCTGAAAGTTTCTAATTATCGTGGCCTTTCCTTCCCTTATTATTTCGGGTTCTGGAATCTTCAATCGATCGATATTCTTTGTTGAACTTGAAAGGACATTTTTTGCTTTTTCTAAAAGCTTCTCATAATCATCAGTCATACATGCCGTATGTAAACGTTAAATATTAACTTGAACCATCGTTATATGAGAATACGGATGAGATGTATAGGATACTTATATGCAAAAATTAAATAATATCTTTTTCCATAAAATGTACAAATGTCAGTACATGGTAGAAAAATTAATATAGTGACTATATTATAGTTCTTATGAGGAGTTGAAATTGCTCAATAAGGATGTCAAGCTCACATTGCGTATATCTGAGGAAGACATCAATGAGATCGATAATTTTCTGAATTCGTATCCTGAATTTGGAAGCAGATCCGAATTTATAAGGCACGCGGTGATGTCATACATCTCAAGCAAAAGGGTATCCGTGGTAAAGGATCAGAATCAAAGCGCTTTTGAACTGGATCTGGATGATAATACGACCAATATTATAAAGACTGTCATAGATAAAGGCTTCTTCAAATCAGAGAAAGATCTGATAAGTGCCATAGTGAGGGAATATGTGGACGTTTTTCTTCTGGACTTCGTGAAGAGGAAATCGAAGAATATGAAGGATCTTATGGGTGAGCTATCCTCGTTTGAAGGTGTAAAACACAGTACAATCGAGAGGAGAAACGGAAGGTGATCGGTATTCAGAGGCGTTTTGAAGTTTTTGAAAACAACACGGATTTTAGATCGAGTATGGCAGAGCTTTATTACAGGCAAAAGGCTAACGTTGCGGTAGTTTCCATAGGAGGGGCAGGCTTTAGAGTAATAAAGAGGATGAGACCCATAGAGATAAAGAACGTTGACACCTATGCGATAATTGAAGAAGGTATGCAGGAGACCCGCATATACGACGGTAGAATGTCTGATAAAACTGGAGAGGTAAAAATCTCATTGTATACGCTCAATTCTGAAAGAAATCCTTTCCTCAGATACGCCTCAGGGCCGATAAAGATATTGAACGGGGGGTTGAGCAGTAAGGCAGATGAACAGATGTTCGTGAGGCTATCAGATAATGCGGTGGCTTTTGTAATCCTTAGCGGTTTCGGGGGTACTTTTTCTCAGGATCTGCATATTCATCTTGTTGGATGTTTGAAAGATCTCGGAAAGGAAACACTGAGCGCTGTTATAATACCAAGCAAACTTGAACAGAAACGTAGGCAGAAGGCGCTTTCAGGGATAAGGAAACTTGAGAAGATTGGTGCTCCGTACATAACTTTTGACAATGAAAATTTTACAGACTTGCTAGATACAGCGGCAATAACTGACAGGGTCGATGCAGTCAATTTGAAAATTGCTGATAGTCTTGATGAGTACATCTCTTCCATATCATCTTCCATAGATAACCTTAAATACAATCTAATAGAAGATCTCAGGCGCTGATAAGGATTCTTAAGCCTGAGAAAATATTATCTATTCGGTTATTAACGACGTTTTCTAAGCAAAGTTGGAATTTTGAGGGAAACGATAAAACTGAGATCTTAAGGGGAAAATTTACTGACCTCTCTCAATGGATGGTTTTATGAATTCTCTTTCTAGGTTTCTTGTGGTATACCACACCACATAGGTTTTGTTTGCATCATATCCTTACTGACATGGCTATCTTTGATGAAAGAAAGTTTAAAGGTTCAGCTGAGGGATAACTTAAGGACATACAAAAAGGATTTCATCACATATCGTCTACTGAAACGTAGAACGTGTTTGGATAAAATAGGATGATATGCTCATTTTCGATAATAAATCAGGTAAGAAAACGAGAATATTGATCAATAGGGTATAGAGATGGAATCTCATTTAACTTCAGAAAACACTGTTATTGTTTGGGCCCTCTCAACACCTGGCATCTCCCTCAGCTTATCAAGTACAAAGTTTCCTACGGCTTCGGTCGATGATTCTCTCACCTTTATGAGAAGATCCCATTCACCCGCAATTATATATACATTTTCCACTTCCTTGAAATTCGCTATACGGGCAGCCAGATCACGCTGAGATAGACCGTCCTTTGGTGTATATGCTATAAGTATGAACGCCACAACAGGTATACCCAGGGCCTTGTAGTCCGGAACAATGGTAAATTTTTTAATAATACCTGATTTTATCATGTTCTGCATGCGCTCGTAAATCGTTACTCGCGGTATATCAAGAACGCGCGACATGTCTGAAATCTTGTCTCTGGCATTATCCATCAGATAATTCAGTATCTGAATGTCCTTTTCATCCATAATTCAATGATAATATCTTATTATTTAAATTTAGTCATAATGTCGATTGAACTGAAAATACACGGACGATCATGAACAAAATGTTGAGTAAAATCTAACAAAATTCATAAAGCATGCATTTATATGCATTTTATGGAAGCAAGAGAGATAAATGCACTTGTTGATGAGATAAGTACCCATCTAGAGAAGCCGGAACTGTACCACGCGCTTAAAGTACAGAGCTCAATAAGATCCATAGCATCCGAATTTCTGAAGGAGAGAGGTTTCATAGAGGTTCCACCAGTTATAATCTCCGTACTTACAGATCCGTTGAACCATCCGGTATTCGATCCTACAATTGATTATTACGGATACAGATATTCGCTTACAAAGAGCATGATATTTCATAAGCATCTGCTCACGAAGCATTTTGATAGGATATTCACATTTTCTCCAAATATCAGGCTAGAGGAGCAGGATAAGGTCAGGACAGGTCGTCATCTTGCAGAGTTCACGCAGCTGGATCTGGAGATGAAAGGCGCAACCAGAGATGATGTCATCAGCCTTGGCGAAGATATGATAATAGATCTGTTCAAAAGAATAAAGAAGACAAACGAGGAAGATCTAAAGTTCTTTGGCAGAGATCTCAAAATACCTGCTAAACCCTTCAAGAGGATCAAGTATCTGGATGCATACAGCAAGTACGGTGAAGATTTTGAACATGTACTTTCAAGCGAGATGAAGGAACCATTCTGGATAGTAGATATACCTCTAGAAAAGAGAGAGTTCTATGATAGGGAGGATCCGTCAAGACCTGGCATACTCGTTGATATGGATCTTATATATCCGGAGGGATATGGAGAGGCCCTATCCGGCGGGGAAAGGGAATATCAGCTGGATAGGATAATAGAGAGAATACATAAGAAGGGTCAGACCGAGGAGCAATTCAAATGGTACATAGAATTTGCGAAGGAGGGACTTAATCCATCCGCTGGATTCGGAATAGGAATAGAGCGGTTGACTAGATTCATATGCGGTCTTGAGAGGATAGAGGATGTCCATCCATTTCCAAAGATACCAGGACATCTCTCCCTTTGATACTATTTTTATGATATAAACATTCAAAGAGAGACCTTAGATCTATGATTGTCGATATTATCCTGAGGTATTTTTCTATTAGAATGATTCGTTATAGATCCAGAAATTGATGGGCACTAGCATATCTCTATTTACTATTTTTCTATAAAAATTAGAGGCTTAGGGAAGGTCAAAAACTGGAATTTTATGGATGGGGATGCAGGGGCTCATTCAATATCAGGATCAGTAAGATCTTGCACGTGCTGTAAGAATACGGCTGGTGTAGTATGGTTTCTCTCCTGAAGATATCATGATATATGCTTTGTACGGGATATATACGTGCAGGCAGAGATATTTTCAATGAAATGAAGACTGAAGCTTAAGTTGAGGAGTGGCTCACACATATATTTATGCCATAATTCAGGAATGCATTCTAGATTTGCTTAATCTTTCCATCAGTACCGCCATCAGGGCAAGTAAACTTGCAATGCCTGACACAAGGAAAGTTATGGAAATACCCTTCAGAAAGCTATTCTTTACCGTTTCGAAACCGGATATTTTTATCCCAAGAAAGGCATAGCTGAGAACGTTCTCCGGAACATACAGAGCCACAATTGTGAATACAAGGGACATACCAATGACTGATCCCATGTTCAGGATAACTGTCCTCATACCGGCAGCTGATCCCCTCCTGTCAGGAGGTGCGGCTGACATGAGTATGGCATTGCTGGGTGTATAGAACAGACCTATCCCAAAGCCTACCATTACAAGTCCGATATAGAAGGGTATGTTAACGGATCTTATGAGAGACAAAAGCAGTGATCCGAAGAAAGATAGAAAGAGGCCAGCGTATATTAGATCGTTTTCCATTTTCCTTGTGTCCAGGTTGCCCACAAGATAGGAGGAAACGCTCAGCGATAATGCGTATGGTATCACCAGTATGCTTGAACGTAGCGGCGAGATTCCCAATGGGCCCTGGAGCATTATTATAACTATAAGCAAAGCAGAATACCTTGTTATGGAATTTAGAAAAGTGGCAATTGCCTGTGTCGCAAATTCTCTAATCCTGAAGAGCGAAATATCGATCAGGGAATCGTCTCTGCCTCTCCCGGACATTATGAACAGAATGAAAGATATGATAGATACTATGAGGAAGGCAAGATCTGGCGGGCTGAGCCACATATCGGGTGGCGCAAACGTCAGATAAATAACTATGGAAACTATGAATATGGAGAAGAAGAGGCTCGGCTTCCAGTTTATACTGACCTTACGTTTCTGTATCTCTCTCAGTCGTAACGACATTATGTATCCGACAATACCGAATGGGATGTTGAAGACGAAAACATATCTCCAGTTGAATGCAGTTAGAATTCCGCCAACAAGGGGGCCAACAGCCGTCGCTATTCCAATTATTAGGCTGTTCATGCCTATTGCCCACTTCAGCTCATCCTGTCTGAAGGCATCGGCAATTATTGCAAGGCTGTTTGAGAACAAAAGTGCACCTCCAAGCCCCTGGAATATCCTCGATAGTAATAAGATAGGCGCGTTGGGGCTGAGAGCAGCAAGCGTGGAACCCACTATGAAGAATAGATATCCAAGTCCATAGAGCTTGTTTCTTCCAACAAAATCAGAGTATCTGCCGAATAAGGGGGCACCTATGGTCATAACAAGCGGATAAACCACAAGTATCCAGATTATGAAGAAGAACGAAGTGTGTAGCGATATCATTATGGTTGGTAGAGATATCAGTAGCGATGTACTGTTTATCACAGCAAGCAGGGAACCTATACTCGTCACAGATATAGCAATTAATTTATAGGTATCCATTTAAAAATCAGAGATTTCCGAATCTTGATATTATGTCAGATATGCTGTCCATGTAATCCTTGAATATCCTCAGAATATCTCTTGAGGTTATAACTCCAAGGAGTTTTCCATTTTTCATCACCGGCAACCGTCTGATTCCGTTTTTTGCCATGATTTCAGTCACCTTGAAGGTTGGAGTATCCGGTTCAACCGAAATTATGGGCGAATTCATTATCTCATCTATCCTCACTTTCTTAGGATCCCTATCCTGCGCAATTATCTTGTTGATGTAGTCCCATTCAGTAACCATGCCTCTGATCTCTCCATTCTCCGCGATTATAGCGAAGCCAACGTGATCCTGTGCCATTATTTTTGCGGCCTCATAAGCTGAGGTTTCTCCAGGCATAACCTTGTCGTATTTTCTCATAACGTCTGAAGCGTAAAGCACCATGTCTCCACATCACAATTCTATATTTACAGATTTGTCAGTCATGTGAAGACCGAATGACCTGATGCCTAACAAAAAGGATCTATTTCATTTGCAATGTCTGCAGGATCGATGTACTCATAAACTATACGATACGCATTAGCGCTTTTTCATTGGAATGTATTTAAAATAGTGAGAATTTTCTATTTTGGCTTTCCTTTTGATCCAATATCGGTCTTCTCCATTAATATCTTCTTTTAACTCGAATTATTGAATTTTCCACGATTGTATAATCGTGAATATATACCATGAGCAATGAATGTTGAATGACACAGACGGAAAACATTTAATATCATAGGTCAATTATGAGTTAGCCTTTTTAAAAGGAGTTGATGTTATGAATCAGACTTTAGAAACTGGTACGACTACGGTTGGTATCACATTGAAGGATGCCGTGATAATGGCAACCGAAAGGCGTGTCACGATGGAGAATTTCATCATGCATAAGAATGGAAAGAAGCTGTTTCAGATCGATACATACACTGGAATGACCATAGCCGGGCTTGTTGGTGATGCTCAGGTTCTCGTGAGATATATGAAGGCGGAACTTGAGCTCTACAGACTCCAGAGGCGCGTTAACATGCCCATAGAGGCTGTGGCCACATTGCTTTCTAATATGCTGAATCAGGTCAAATATATGCCGTATATGGTCCAGCTGCTTGTTGGTGGCATTGACACGGCCCCACACGTCTTCTCCATAGATGCTGCAGGGGGATCCGTTGAGGATATTTATGCAAGCACAGGATCTGGTTCACCATTTGTTTACGGTGTTCTAGAGTCTCAGTACAACGAGAAGCTGACTGTGGACGAGGGTGTGGATCTCGTTATAAAGGCGATAAGTGCTGCCAAACAGAGAGATTCTGCATCAGGTGGTATGATAGATGTTGCCGTAATAACGAAGAAGGATGGATATGTCCAGCTTCCGACTGATCAGATAGAATCCAGAATAAGGAAGCTTGGATTAATTCTATAAAATTATACGATATTTTTTAAATTTTAAAGGTGTACGACCTATGGGTTTTCATGACTACATTGAGGAAACGAGACAGATATTTGACCGTCTGTATCCGGATAACAAGATAACGGAGATAGATTATGAGGGTCCAACGATAGTCGTTTATACGAAAGACCCTGAGTTATTCGCAAAGAGAGATGACCTGGCAAGGCAGATCGCGCAGGAGATCAGACGCAGAATAGCTATAAGACCGGATCCATCGATACTCTTACCCGAGGATCAGGCGCGGGACTCGATAGAAAAGATAATTCCGAAAGAAGCTGGTCTCGAAGATATATACTTTGAGCCAGATACAGGGGAAGTTGTTATAGAACTTGATGAACCCTCTATAATCACCGCGCGTGGAACTGATTACGTCCAGGAGATAAAGAGCAGGACGCAATGGTCTCCCAGAATTGTCCGCGCACCGCCCATGTATTCCAGAACAGTCAAGGAGGTCAGGGAGTTTATGCGCGAGGTGAAGCAGGAACGAAGAGAATTCCTGCATAATCTCGGCGTTAAACTGTCCGGACCACCGATGGTTGGCGAGACATGGGTCAGATTGACTGCCCTTGGTGGCCATTCTGAGGTGGGTAGAAGTGCCACTCTGGTATCCACAAAGAATTCAAAGGTGCTCATAGACTGCGGTATGATGAACGTCGGCCCAGACGCAGATCCATGGGACGCTGCACCATATCTCTATGTTCCTGAGGTACAGCCACTCAGTTCCATCGACGCAGTGATACTCACGCATGCGCATCTTGACCATTCTGGTCTGCTACCCCTGCTTTTCAAATATGGATATGACGGGCCAGTTTACATGACCCAGCCGACAAGGGATCTTGCCGCCCTACTTCAGAATGATTACATCAAGGTGGCGAGGATGGAAGGTGGTAAGGTTCCATACGAATCGAAATTCATACGTGAGGAACTGAAGCATACGATAACGCTTAGGTACGGTGAAACAACCGATATAACCAGAGATATGAGGCTTACATTCTACAACGCTGGTCACATTCTTGGATCGGCCTCGGTGCACCTTCATATTGGTGATGGTCTTTACAACGTTGTGTTATCTGGCGATGTGAAATTCGAAAAGACATGGCTTTTCAACCCAGCAAACAACAAATTTCCAAGGGCAGAGACATTTATGACCGAATCTACCTATGGTGGAAGGGATGACTATTCGTTCACCAGGGAAGAGGCAACGCAGACCCTTATCGATGTGATAAATAGAACGCGTGATCGAGGAGGATCTGTACTCATACCAGTTTTCGCAGTGGGCCGCAGTCAGGAGGTCATGATAGTGCTTGAAGATGCTATGCGCAACGGCAAGATACCACAGATGGATGTGTATCTCGATGGTATGATAATGGAGGCCACCGCAATTCACGCTGCATATCCAGAGTATCTAAACAAGGAGCTACGTGAAGCCATAATGGTGAGAAAAGAGAATCCATTTTTAAGCCCAATATTCAAAAAGGTGGAAACGAAGGAGCAGAGGGAAGACATAGCCGAGAATCCCGAGAGCAAGATCGTTCTGGCCACGTCCGGAATGATGAATGGAGGCCCGGTTATGGAGTATTTCAAGGCATGGTCTTCAAACCCTAAGCACACTCTCGTCTTCGTCGGTTATCAGGCCGATGGTACCCTTGGAAAGAAGATACAGAGCGGCGCTTCAGAGGTAACTCTGTCTGACGAAGGTAGAAACGTCACATATCCCATAAAGATGGACGTTGAGACCGCAGAGGGCTTCTCTGGGCATTCTACAAAAAAGCAACTTCTGGCCTACATTGCCACAATGCAACCAAAACCAAAAAGGATCCTGGTTAATCATGGGGATAACGGAAAAACTGCCGAATTCGCCCGCCTTGTCAGGCAGAGATTTAACATAGAAGCTTATGCACTTAAAAATTTAGAGACCATAAGACTTTTGTAACGGCATAAACATTATATATACATAATTAGATGCACAGGTATGAACATCAAAATAATAGCGATTTCCGTGGCGATTTTTTCTGTCATAGGATTCGCTCTAACGAGTGTGGCTGCCACAGGTCAGACGCCCTATGCGGCCAGTGCCGGCAACTACACTATAAATATATACACCAATAGTGTAATAAAAAATATAACCTACAATGGTACAGCAATTGTTAACTATGGTAAGGTTTCAGGAAGCAACCTATCCGCACAGACAGGAATGTCAGATATGATGGACAATATGAATCAGTTCATCAACTTTCACAATCTGAGCTACATGAGCACTGAAGACGGAAACGGGCTCATAATGGCAACCTATGGGGCGTCTGCCCAAATACAGCTGAACTTTTCTGGAAAGCTGAAGCCTTTCGCGATGGATCAGAAGGATGACATGGGTAACTATGTGAGCCTGTACTATCTTACGATAAGCGGATACAATTTCACGGTAGGATCCAATGTGCAGCCGACCTCTGCGAATAACAACTACACATTCGGTGCGCCCACGCTATCAAAGATCGTGTTTGTTGTAATAATCAGCAACAGCGGACTGCAGGACATGTTCAATCACTTCGAACACGAGCTGAACGGATTCAAGTTCACATACAACAGCACAAGTGGTTTGGTTAACGGAAAATTCCTCAACTTCACCTTCGACAAATCCACTCAAAAGATATCAAAATTCAATGACAAGCTATCGAACCTGACCGTGTTTTCAAACGTAACGGCAAACGCTACTGGCAAGAATAATTTCTCATTCTATCCTGGTATGTACATTGGAAACATCTTCTTTGATTCTTCAGCTTATTATGCCCTGCTGATTCACGACAATCCGGCGCTTCAGTCATCGTTCATGGTGATAAACGGTACAATATACTTCAATGTATCCAAAGACATATCCATAACGGAGAAGAATTTCACCTACAATGCGGCATTCAACTATAGCGGCGAGTTCGATAACATGATCATGGATGCGGAACAGAACTTTTACGGTGGTGCAACTTTCGTATTCCTGAGCGCTCCCCACTTCTATGGAATGATGACCTTCGCAGGTGCTAAGAGTGTCGTTGTGAATGGCACAGAAATAAAGGCCATGACAAATGGCACGATGGTAGCATCATTCGTTTCGCCTCCCGGACTGTCCAATGGCGTGAAGAACTTTGCGCCTATGACATACGCCATGGAGCACGGAAAGCTCGGGCTTCAGATGGCTATAGAAAAAGTTAATTCAACACTCAGCAACATATCGCTGGATCTCAACACATCCGTGCACGCTGTTCTGAAGAGCGCCAATTCCAGTGGAATAGTCATAAATGTCAATTCCTCAGAGTCGGCAGGGACTATAATAGCGGTATACGTCTCACACAGTGTAATGAATGCATCAAAGCTGGTAGTGAAGTTTGACGGATCTGCTGCGGTGCAGGTTTCAGCCTCAGCGCTTGTTAACGAGACCTCAACGACAACAGCATATTACAATGCAACAGCCGATGGCAACGGGACGCTTGTTATGATATATATACCGCATTTCTCGGATCACACCATTGAGATAGAACCTTACGTCGCCACATCATCACTCTCACTGTACTATTACATCGCAATTGTCGTAGTTGTAGTTGCCGTGATAGCTGCAGTAGGATATGTGATGATCAGAAGAAAACAGTAAGAAATCTATTTTTATAATATTTTTATAAAATTTTTATTTTAACTATAGAACAAGTTTTCCATCAGGAGAAACTTTCTTCCAGTCCTCCAGGAATTTTGCCAAGCCTTCATCTGTTTTTGGATGCTTCATAAGAGACTTCAGCACCGAAAACGGTACGGTGACAACATCTGCCCCAATGACAGCGGATCTGAGCACATGGATTGGATTTCGGATTGAGGCCACCAGGATCTGTGTCTTGATGATGTAATTGTTGAATATCGTTCTGATCATATCTATGATCTGCATGCCATCTTCCCCTATGTCATCCAGCCTTCCGACAAAGGGTGATACGTAGGTGGCTCCAGCCTTCGCAGCCAGCAGCGCCTGAATTGGATTGAAAACAAGCGTGCAGTTAGTGTTTATATGTTCGGACGTAAGCGTCCTTATTGCACGCAGACCATCCTCAGTCATGGGTATCTTCACCACTGCATTGTCACCAAGCCCATGGATCTTTCTGGCCTCTTCCACCATGCCCTCGTATTTTGTCGAAACCACCTCAACGCTGACCGGCCCGTCAACCGTTTTCAATATCTCCCGTATGATATCACCATACTTCTTACCGTTGACGGCTTCTTTAGATATAAGTGTTGGATTTGTCGTGACGCCATCCACTATACCCCAGCTTACACCCGTCCTTATCTCATCTATATTTGCGGTGTCAAGGAATATTTTCATAGCTCTTCTCCTCCAGGCAGGTCATGGCTTCGTTTATTATATCTTTAACATCCATGTGGAAATAGGAAAACAGTTCCCATGCCTTTCCAGATTTACCGAAAGTATCCCTCATGCCTATGCGCCTTACAGGAACAGGATAGGACTCTGAGACCACCTCAGCAACGCGACTTCCCAGACCGTTGTATACGGAATGCTCCTCAGCTGTGACTATATGCCCCGTCTCCCTTGCGGATCTTATTATGACGTCTCTGTCGATGGGCTTTATTGAAGACATATTTATGACTCGAGCACTTATGCCTTGCTTCTTGAGCTGTTCGGCCGCCTCCATGGATTTTGAAACCATGACACCATCTGCTATAATTGTCAGATCGGTTCCATCCTTCATAGTGACTGATTTTCCCATCCTGAATTCATAGTCCTCTTCATTGATGACGGGGAATTTCTCCCTGCTCAGTCGGACGTAGTGCGGTTTATCCACATTTGCCAGATAATCGATTACGCTCCTGGTTTCTATTGAATCTGATGGTACTATCACATTCATATTGGGAAGACCGGACATTATGCCCACATCTTCGACGATCTGATGCGTCGCTCCATCCTCTCCAACAGTTATACCACCGTGCGTCACAACGAATCGTACAGGTGCATTATTGTAACAAACGGACTGCCTGATCTGTTCATAGGTCCTCGTTAAGAAAATGGCAAAAGTAGAAACGAATGGCTTCTTTCCGGATAAGGCCAATCCGGCCGCAGTCGTCACCATGGACTGTTCAGATATGCCCATGTTGAAGAACCTGTCAGGAAATGCATTTGCAAAATAACCAGTTTTTGTGGATGAGGAGAGATCAGCATCAAGCACAACTATATCAGCGTCCTTGGAACCAAGCTTTACAAGTTCCTTTCCGTAGGCGTCTCTCAGGCTATCCGATTTCATAGTTCCTCACCAAGCTGTCTCATAGCTCTTCTGTAGAGTTCTTCCGATTCCGGAGGACTGCCATGGTATTTGGGATTGTTCTCCATGAAGTCGACACCCTTTCCCTTCACTGTGTTCGCGATTATGAACGTTGGCCTCTCCGATGTCTTCGATTTTTCGATGGCACTCTCTATCTCACTGAAGCTGTGCCCGTCGATTTCGATCACGTTCCATCCAAAGCTTTCAACCATTGAATGTATATCGTGCAACGGCATTATGTCTCTTGTATATCCGTCAAGCTGTATGCCATTCCGGTCAAGAATCGCAGTTAGATTTCTGAGATTATATTTGTATCCAGCCATGAGGGATTCCCAGACATTCCCTTCCTCCATTTCTCCGTCTCCAAGTATGACGTAAACATGATAATCCAGGTGATCCAGCCGTCCGGCCAGAGCCATCCCCACACCTACACCCAGACCCTGACCGAGTGAACCGGTGGATACCTCAACGCCGGGGATCTCTCTTGAAACATGACCCTCCAGATGGGAATCTATCTTTCTGAAACCGGAGAGTTCTGAAATAGGGAAAAAGCCACGAATCGCCAGTGTCGCATAAAGGGCAGGAGATGCATGTCCCTTGCTCAGAATGAGACGGTCTCTCTTCGGATCTGTAGGGTTCTTCGGATCGATATTCATCTCCTTAAAATATAGAACTGTTAGAATATCAGCGATGCTTAAGGAACCACCAGGATGGCCACTCTGAGCACTGTAGACCATCCTTACTATCTCCCTCCTTATCCGGAGGGCAATCTCGCTCAAGTCTACCTGATAGGTTTCCATTTTATTTACGGGAGATCATATCAAACAAATATATAAGCAAGTATTCATGGATGGAGTAACAAGGCTAGAGTCGCATTCTGTCTGGTGAGATAGACCGATCATTTCCTGTATCTCTTCAGTACAGCCTGCACTTCACGTTTTAGTTTTTCTTCGCTTTCAGGATCCAGCGGATAGAAAGGTGGCCTCGGATTACCTGCATCGTACCCTCTGAGTATCCTTACAAGGCTATAATTGGAAGCCCACTGCCCATATCTTGAGGCAATGTCTATTATTTCATTTATCACCATCTGATTTATTCTACCGAATCTTGCCGTATCCCCAAGAATCTCAACGAACATCCTAGTAGCATAATTTCCAGCTGCAGCAACTGCACCATCTAAACCATTCAATGCAGCATAGAGAATATACGTACTCGGACCAGAGAATACCATAAAATCATCAAGCAGGTATTTGTATCTCATCATATGGTCGATATCATTCACCGTATCCTTAACCCCGATTATATTCCCACCATGGCGCCTTATCTCAAGTGCCATCTTTGCGTTGACATCGTATCCTGTGAACTTTGGATAATTGTAGATGAAAGTATCGGTGATTGAGGATATCTCTGTGTAATACCGTACAATCCATTCATCAGGTATGCCACCGAAATAATATGGAGGTATAGCAGCCACGGCGTAAAAGTTCTTATTCTTAGCGATCTTGGCAAGTTCGATACTCTCCTCTAGATTGAGTGAACCCACCTGAAATATGACCTTTCCGGGAATATCTGAACAGTATTCAGCTAGCTGCGCTCTCTCCTGAAATGACAGTGAAGGTCCCATTCCGTTTGTACCGGCAACAAATATCATATCTACATGATCATCCAGTAGTCTTTTGCAGTGATTTCTGAATTTCTCTTCGTCTATTTGTCCTCCATTGAATGGAGTCAGCACGGGCACAATTTTCAATGGCATATACGAACATTGGTGAAACAGGCATAAATTTATCCCATTCTAGGCTGAACAAATGTTTTTATACTAGAATGCAATACAATTAATTACACATTTTTACACAAAAGTAAAAATGAACCTGTTTCCACCCCTAGGGTGAAATTCCCTGGGGAACAAGATGTTTTATGATTAAATCATATTGCTGATAATTTTTGATTAGATATGTTTGCTAAATTTTAAATATATATTCTGCAATAATCATTAGATAAAATGGAAAACAAGGATGGCGAAATAAAGCTAAATAAAGCACTGACGTTTCCACAGATGCTGGTCATCGGCCTGATCGCCGCAGTTGGTACAGGTGCACTCTTTGCACCCGTTGCCATGGTCAGTGCAGCGGGACCTTCAGCAGTGATTGGCTGGGTAATTGGAGCCATAATGTATGCATTCGTATCCCTAACCTTTGTAGAACTTTCAAAGACCTATCCGGAAGCCGGGGGGCCTTCCAGATATTCTCTTTACACGCATGGCCGTTTTACCAATGCACTCAATGCATTTGCCAGTTTGATATGGTATATATTCATACCGCCGATAGAGGCTCTCGCCACTGTTGAAGGTCTTCAGTACCTGTACCCTCATTTCATCTCAAGTACGGGTGCGCCGACGCTGCTCGGTGCAGGTCTTGGTGTTGTGATCCTTTTGCTGTTCCTTCCGCTTAACTACTTCGGTGTCAGAGCGTTCGGGAGATACTCGTTTTATATAGGAATAATAAAACTTCTGGCTTACCTTCTGGCGGCCTTTGGGATGGCATTCGTATTCTTCAGGTTTCAGAATTTTTATGCGTATAAAGGAGGGTTTGCACCATTTGGCTTTTCTGGCATACTCTTTGCTATACCATTCGCAATGTTTGCCTTTGGCGGTATAAGGGTAGTCCCAGATTACTCAGAAGAGACAACGGAGACAAAGGAAAAGAGGTTCCTTGGCAGAACCATAATATACACCGTTCTGGGTCAGTCGCTAATATACATACTCTTTTCCATTGTATTCATAGCAGGTGTTAAGTGGTCTGCAATAGGTGGAGGTATATCGCCAGGATCCTGGGGAGTTCTGGATACCGTTATAACTGAGAATCCATTTGTATACCTGGCAAGTACGTTCCATTCCTATCCGGTTCTTATAATCGTGCTGATAGTCTCCATACTTGGTCCGTTTGTCACAGGCTATGTTTACGTAGGCGGAGGTGCCAGAGTCCTACTCGCAACGGCAAGATCCAAGATAATGTCCTCCTCTATGAAGAAACTAAGTGAGACCTACGCCGTTCCATACTGGGCAATAATTGCATTTGTTGTAGTTGGAGCCATCGTTGCATTCATCTCAGCGCCTGTTCCAGGTATTTACGCCCTGCTAACAGATGCCGTGGTTGCAGGATATCTCGGCTTTGCAGTAACTCCGGTTTCTATGATAGTAAGCAGGCGCCAGTCAATGACTAAAGAGAGCGACAGGATACCGGGAGGACCGGCTATTGCAGTTATAGCCTTCGTGAGTTCCTCACTTATAGCATTCTGGAGTGGGTGGCCCTCAGTACCGTATGCACTGCTCATATTGACTATAACCATGGTCGTGTTTGGCGCAGTGTTCAAGATAAAAGAACATTTTGTGAACTCATTATGGTACATACTCTACATGGTGTTCATATTGGTGATGTCGTACATCGGTAGCGATGGAGCGCTCAACATCATATCGTTCATCACATCGACGATAATCGTGGTGCTTGTGTCTGCGATTGTCTTCTTCCCATGGGGTATAATTTCAGGGCTCAAAGAGGCGTATGTACCAGAGGGGCAGATACTTCCAGAATTAGACTGATATGGGAAAAATAAAATCTTTTAGTATTTATAGAAAAATTAAGAGTTTGAGGGAAGCAGTAAAACTCTTTTTTTTTAGAACTGGAGATATAACCAATAATTCCAATAACTCGTTTCTTGATAACGAAAGCATAGAACACCATGAGGCGTACATGGGAAAGAGAATAGAGAGAGGTGTATTTCAGTCTGCAAATGGAACATTAATACATGCGGATCTGAACGCATCCTACAACACAATAAGAAAGGCAGTCCCTGAAGCATTTGACGGGATAGAGGGTATTGGGTTATACCCACGAAGTTTAAGCATCAAAGAGATGATAACTTCCAAAGGTGGATGTTAACATGTTTAACAGAAACCATAACCTGCGAACCCCTTCTATGGATATATTTATAGAAAGATCTTTCTATGTTATTTTGCATTCTTCACAATAACCAAGTGGCTTAGTACGCGAATGGGAATTGTGCTATCCGAATTCACACCAGTGTAATATCAGGATATACTTTATTCGAGGTATACTGATATGAGTGTAAATCCCTTGGTTTAAATGAAGATTCGAAGATTCGGACCAGGAATAGCTCGCTAAATCATCCCTGAACGATGTTAACTGGGCCGCTTTCTTTATCGCTGGATCTGTAGAGTAATCTGTTTAGAGCGTCTGCAGTTTTTCCAGCAGATTCTGAATCCACTATTATCCATATCTCACGACTGAGTCTATATATATTCTTTACTGAAACCCCATTTATCTCTAGAAATTCTGTGATCAAAAGAGTTATTCCAGCGGTTGTGCATGAACCAGGCGGCAAAAGTATCTTTGCTATTACAAGTGAATTGCCTTCTGTAGTTTTTATTATGGCTGAATATCCGTTCGTTTCCTTTATAATAAGTATGGCATCTTCCGGTATATCATTTTTATTTTCAGTATTTATCTCCTTATAGTTATATTCCAGTGTCAGGATCGATTGTTTTAATATCAACAATATGTCTTTTGGTTTTGCCTTGACCTCAATATTCGTCAGCGCTTTAACTATGGTGTTTATTTTCACTTTTTTTCCTGTAAGAAAATCTACCTGACTCTTTATTTCCCTAGCAAGTTTTGTATAATTAACCAGACCGGTGTTCAGAAGCAAGGTATAAATATTGTTGCTATTTATTATCCCCTTAACGGCATCTGTAGCCTTGGTCATATCCTTATATATAATTATAAAAGATAAACTTTTCTAAAAAATGAATTTATGCAATTTCATTCATGGTAATGATTAAAATTCTAAATTCATACATAAAAGAAGAAATGTACATGATGATAGTTCGCTATGAAGCAAGGACTGTGATCCATATTTTCTCTCTCCATAGTCATGATCAGAATATGCTGCTCATTCATGAAAGGCATAGCATTCTTCGCCACACACATTTATCATCCATCAGACCGAATTGATTAAGTCTATGATTCGCATTATCCACCTATTGAAGGGTCAACGCTACGTTCATATCCAAAAATTCAGAAGGGATCATTTATGAAAATTGCATTTGTCATAAGAAAGGACTGCAGCAGATGTGCAAAGATAGCCGAGAGCATTATAGAACTTCTCCCTAAAGACTGGGAATTGATATACGATCACGAAGCCGCAAAGTATCTTAATGGAAATGGCGTTGATCTTACAAGAATGGAGGCCGATGTCATCATAACCATCGGTGGCGATGGAACAGTCCTCAGGACATTGCAGTTGGCCAGAGGCCCGGTATTAGGTATAAATATGGGCGGGCTCGGATTCTTTACCGAACTAGAAGTGGATGAAGTCGGACCGGCTGTATTCAAGCTGTTGAAGGGTGAATACAAGATCAGCGAAAATATGAAGCTGCGTGTCGAGATAAATGGGGAGAGGGTTGAGGATTGCACCAATGAAGCAGTGGTACATACCGAAAGAATAGCACGGATAAGGCAGTTCAAGATTTACATTGATGGGCATTTCCTTAGCACCATGAAGGCTGATGGCATAATCGTTGCGACGCCCATAGGATCATCATCATATTCATCATCTGCCGGTGGTCCACTTCTTCTTCCGACGCTGAAGGGAATGGTAATATCATATCTAGCGCCGTATTCCTCAAGACTTAAACCGGTGGTTGTTCCTTCCGATTCAAAGGTGGAGATAAAGATAGCAGGTAAGGATCAGGAATGCATTCTTATACTCGATGGACAGCGTGAATATAAGGTGAAGAGCGGCGACACCGTCAGAATATCCCGATCTGAGAACAATGCAAAGTTTATTTCCTTCAGAGAATCAATATATGACAGAATAAGGGATAAGGTAATAAGACATGTGGTTAATTAAGCGAAACTTGCTGCAGATGATAATGGAGGCATCAAAGGATTCCTATCCGCGAGAATTCGGTGCCCTTCTTAGGGCCGAGGGAAACATAATATACGAAATAGCTCTCGTACCTGGAACCATACAAAGCGAAAGATATACGCTTTTCTATATGTACAATAAGCCTATAGATTTTTCAATTGTTGGATCTGTGCACTCGCATCCATCCGGAGTGATGCTTCCATCTGACGAAGATCTTCACATGTTCTCAATGACAGGCAGTGTTCATATAATAGTCGGATATCCGTATAATCTGGATAATTACAGAGCCTACGACAGATCAGGAAATCCCATACAGGTAGATATCCTCTGACATGCTCTCCTAGTCAAAGCATAGGATTTTTCACAAATCTATAACTAAAACTAGTGAGCTACTCCTAAGCTAAAGCATCGGAGCTTCCTGCTTCAACGACCGGCATCCGCCCGTAAGGATATATCCCGTACAAGCCCGAAGCAACGATCTCCACAGGCGTGAATTCGGATCTCACCGATCTTACTAAAGTATTATTCACTTGGTTATGATGGAAGATACAAAATAATATGGGAAGATCATACATAAAACTTTACATTGAGGGGAGTCCGGGTATCCCTTGTCCGAAGAAGGAGAATTACTGCTTCCCCCAAACTCCCAACTTCTCTTTTAAGTGCTGATAGCTGGGTTTCCGATATTCCTTGTACTTGATCTCAAGGCTTCAGTCTATATTCTTGAAATTGCAATGGCTATAGCATACGGAATAGGCTCCATTTTTGCGTATATCGGAGGACCTCTATCTGATAAATATAGAAAGAAAAAATTGCGATCGCAGGAAATCTGCTGATTCCGATCCTTTCATTCAGAGGTCTTTCCATTACTTATGCAGAAGCGATTGGGCTCTTCTCCGTAGGATGGTGGGCCAGAAATTTTTGTATACTGGCGATAAGGGCTCTGATTGGTGATATCACTTTATGCACCTATAACAAAGTATGAGTAGTAAATATATTTATCTACCATACATAATAAATATTGTGAATATATTCTGCATTCTTTTCGTCAATGACTCATTGGGAGGATCAGTTACACCTTTTGTATTACATGTGTATTCGCGTTCTTTGGAAATTCATCTCCTCCATAAGTGAAGGAGCATCGTTGCTCATATATTGCAATGTATATATGCGTGGGGAGGAATTTGAACTAAAGGATTTGATGCGTATTTATACCAAAACTGGCTAATGATGCATAGCCATCTACGACTTGGATCGCATTGTTAGAGAATGAGAGCAGGCTTCTGCCTAACGCCTATCCCGCCGAGGCAAGGGATTCGATAAAGGCGTTTCTCGATCATGGGAGGATACGCAAGGGATGGTCAGCTCACAGGATATATTACTACAGCGTCCGCCTTAGGATAACATTAGAATGCCTGGGTGATAGTTTCCTCGATCCAGTTCCGGAGGACGTGACGGCACTCATCAGCGGTCTGAGAGGAAGGGGAAATAGCGACAGGACGGTAATGGATTACCTCGATGCCTATAGGCGTTTCTTCAGATGGAGAAAAGGGACGCTGGGCAGCGATCCGGTCGGGGCGTTCGAGTTCAGGTCAGCGAAGAAGAGCAAGAGGCCGGAGGACCTGATCACGTCGGATGAGGTGCAGAGGCTAATCGATCATGCCACGAATGACCGCGACAGGGCACTGATATCGCTGCTTTGCGATGGTGGCTGCAGGATCTCCGAACTGCTCACCATGAGGAAGCCGGATGTGAATTTCGATGAGCATGGCATGATGATCGCCGTCATAGGAAAGACCGGATACAGGCATGTGTACGTTATTGGAAAAATCCGTTCCGTTATTGAGGAAGTGGTTGCAGTCGCACCCGGGTCTCCGCGATGACGATCACGTTTTCTGCATGATCGGCGATCCTGGAGAGCCGATGTCCTACGCCTCTGTCAGAAAACTGTTGAAGACCGCTGCAGCTAAGGCAGGGATAAAGAAGAGGATACACCCACATCTGTTCAGGCACACCATGGCATTATTTCTTGCGACGCAGATAACATAGGCACCGCTTGAAGCCCAGATGGGCTTGGTTCATGGGTAGAGGCAGGCGCAGACGTACGTGCACCTGTCGGGGGAACAGCGGAGGAACGCCATACTCAGGGCCTATGGCCTAATAAAGGAGGATAGGAAGATAGATGCTCAGGTCAAGACATGCCCGGGATGCGGCAATGAGATACGTGTCGACGCCGAGTACTGCCAGTTATGCTATGTGGAATTTCCCAACAGGAGCATGCTTACCATATAACAGCTCAGGGAGGGGCTGTTCCTTCAGCTTGAAGGATTCAGGGAAGGGATAAAAATGAAGGACGCCACGGTTGTGGTCAACGGTAAGGATTTCCCCAACAGCTAGTTCAGACTGGATAGGGGCGTAGTTGATTATATAATCAGGGAGGTCATGAAGCGCATCGGATCGGAGAAGCCCAGTCGTGAATGAGAAGACTTGCCTTATACGCAGACAAATAAAGATAACCAAGTAGTTGAGAACGATTCTCAGGAGATTCCGAATCGGAAAAAACGAAAGATCGACGGGATGAGGCAGCATCTCGTCTAAAATCCCGGCCATACCATTCTTCGGTAAATGTTAAGTTTTCGAATACTTTGATACATTCCTGCTGCCTCAGGTTTCACCAGGATAGATTCAGATTCCTTCATAGATTAAAAAAATCTTGTCTCAGGAGGGGAATTTTTTGAAAATTGCGTCTGACCGCATGTTTTATAGCAGTGATCTGAGTTTCGGCGTTCATTGAGATCGAATTTTTCCTGACTTTTTCGCGGTTTCTGAAGTCAGACATTTCGAATTCGGAAGCCTTCCATTCTTCTATTGCTCATTCTATATTATGCAAAAAATTGCATGCTATACATATATAATGTAAAAAATTACATGCCCTATACATATATATGACATGTAATCTTTGTGCGTATACATACGCATGAGGAGGTAGTAGATCAGTAGTAGGGATGTAGCATAGGGAGATGCATACATGTAGACGTTAGCATGCTTAAGCTCACATATGCAAATGCGTTCATAGCCATTTTTGTAATTCCGATATATGAAGTCGGATCGATTGATGACCTCACCATCAGGATCGCTGGGATTGAATACTCCAATCACATACCATGTCGCTGTTTTCATATCATAAATTTCAACATCCAAAGCTATCCTGTCTGAGTCATTCATACCTGAAATGCACGATAACAGAACTTTTTGGAAGTCATTTTTGTTTTACCTTTTTACTTACCCCTGCCTCATTTCTTTCCGCTAATTTCTGTTGATAAGCAATTCTCCAAATTCTTAAGAGAATTCTCAAATTCGTTGAGGATCTTATACCAAAGGTCAATATAATTGGGAGGGAACTTGCCTGTTAATTTTATAATGAGATCTATAACCTCGAGATCCGTATCATGAACGGGATATCTTGCGCTCCTAAGCTTATGAATTTTTCTAAAAATGTCTATTATTGCTTCATCACACTTTATATTTTTGTCTTTTAATAATTCAGATAAGAGGCCGATAAATGCAAGATTATCTTTTTTGCTACTTACTTTTTTCATATCCTCGGGGTCCATATTTTCTATTAAGAGATACAATGCCTGAATATGATGATTAAACTCCTCCTCAGAGTGGCATGGTTTCATAATATCGAAAATTGCCTTTTCAAATTGCTTGAATAGATCAAATCCATAGTTTTTCTTAAAAAGGAGATTCACGTTTAACCTTTTATTTGTAATAGGCTGTCTCACATTCCATGATAAGTCAGACGGACGTCGAACATTATCTACAAGTTCGTAATTATCCTATGATCTGGGACTTTTCCCGGTTATTCTTATACAAAATTCGGGATACTATCCCTATTTAGAGTTATAAGTAAATCTCTTATCTTAAAGAATAGAAATGGATGAGTTATTGTTATTTGAATAGTGTCTTAAAGAAGATGTTAGATTAAATTTCTTTCAACATAAATATAAATTGGAATGAGCAGGAGAATGACTACAATTTCAGTATAAAAGATAATTCTCATAGGATTAAAAATTGCTCCTAAGGCACTGTATACAAAAGCCAGCAGAGGTGCATTCGAGGCTATCATTGTATAGTAGAGCGCATTCACCCGGTCAATCATTTCCTTGGGTGTTTTTATGGTAATATATATTGTTATTTTAATTGTAAGAAATGGACTTATTATGCCGAGCAAAATAGCTGCAATTACTATTTCGAATGCGTGAGTTGAGAAGGATATTAATAAAAGTAAGACAGCGAAAGGCAACATTAAGAGAACAAAAAAATTGTCAATATCGGTTTTAGTACCATGACCGGCAATATAAAGACCAGAAATAATGCTGCCAGCTGAAAATGCCACTATAAACAAAGTATACCATAATACGCCAGACTGTAAATAGGTGGAGATAATGTATGCACTATACACATCCAATGTCGAAGAACTTCCAGCTAATATAAAGCTTAATGTCATCACCGGTAAGACAGCTAAAATATAAGGAAAGACGTCCCGATATCTTGTTTTCTCTCGATTCAATGGAAGCTTTACGTCCTTTAACACCGTATCATAGAGCGTAATGATTGATAGAGCCACAACGGTGATAAAGAAAACGAAAAAGATTCTTTGAAAAAATACTAGGAAAGCCCCAGCCAGCAAATCCCCAGATATGTATGAGCCTCCTCTTCCTATCTGAGAGATTGATATACCCTTCGCCAGTTCGTCTTTATCTAAAATATCTTTGGTAATAGCTCTCAAGGAATCGACTGATATAGCAGTTATTGCCTGAGAAAGAAATGAAAGGGCGTATAACCATAATAGGGACATCTCAAAAGTAAGGGTCGAATAAAGAAAAAGTAAAAGAACATTGGATATTAAGAATAGTTTCTTTCTGTTAAATCTATCAATGAGATAGCCCTCAAGGTATAAAGATGATAATAGTCCTACCAGGGAAAAAGAAGGAATCATACCTGTTAAGAATACCGACATGGTATGCCGGTATACAAACCAGATAAAATATACATTAAAAAAAGCTACATTAACCCTCACGAAATCATGAGAAAGCCAAAATTTGTAAAATAATTTCCAATTGGAATTTAAGGGCAATCTTAACACCTAAATTGTATAATCCTTTTTATGAATTGGTACGCCTCTGTAGGAACAAGAGCAACGATTTTAGGATTTTTAGCGATTGAACTAAATATATGATAAATTACTGGATACCAATAATCGCAATATGGGTCTTTCTTAAACAAAGAACCGGTGCTTCGTAAAGCATTAGCCGGACATCCATCATTACATAGAATTTGCAAGGCACAATCCTTGCATTACTCCATATTTTCTACTCCTCCTCTTAAAAACATAGGAGCAACCTCTCCGTTCATAATCCCTTCAAAGCTCTGGTTTTTAATATCGCTCATTATATATATGAAAAATCGGTATACTTATTTTTCTTTGATTAAACTTTCCTTTTTAGGAAAGGTTATCGCAAATGAAAGCCCATATTATTACACGATGAAAAACTTGAGGCTTTCCTGCGAACCCTCTCCCCGCCGAGCGGAGCGAGGGTCAAGACAAAGACACAGCGAAGCAAGAAAAGAGGGGTGGCTAAGCGAAGCGAAGTCGGGGTGAATTTTCTTGCTGTGCTTCTTTTGGAAAGAAGCCATAGGGTCTATATTTTTGATATGTGATATGAAAAATATGGAATAATTCTGAAAATGTTTTAGAAATCAATTGTATTACAATGTGATGTTGTATAGTGATTGTTAAACAAAAATCTTTCCATTTTATGAGATATTCATCCTCGATCTCCGATAATAATTGTTCCTTCTTCTCCTGTAGCCATCCTTCAGATTCTTTAAAAAATTCCTGTAATGTTCTCTGAAACTGCCGTCACTGTTCCATTTTTCTAAGAATTGCAATGGTGAATAGTAATCCAGGGTAGAATGAGGCCTTATATTGTTGTAATCATGGAATGCATTTTCAATTATCTCTTTTCCCTTCATTGAAATTGTCGATTTCATTGATTCATATGTAATCTGTCTTTATTGAATTATGGAAACTTTCAGTATCTCCGCTTTCCTCGGGTGTTTCTCTTTCTATGTATTCGTGCTTTATTCCAATTAATTTAAGGTAATCATTGAACTCTTTTGAAATATACTGTGTACCATTGTCAATTCGTAAAGTAATGTTATCTGGTATATTTCCGTTGAACTTCCTTATAATAGCATCATCAACTGCATTGATAGTATCCTTTGCAGTGCATGAAGTATTATAGCTATAGCCATACCATTCTTTTGAGAATACATCCTTTATATACATCAAATAGGTCATTCCATTGTCTGTGGGAATATATGTAATATCGGCTTCAATCAGCATCCAAGGCTTATCAGCTTTCAAGAGTTTCAATTCCTTTCTGTACTTATGCGTATACAATGGTAGTGTAATATTGTCGTTCTTCATTATTTTGTACACTGCTTTCCTGGCTATTCTTATGCCGGAATTCCTCAATAATGCTCATATCCTGTTATAGCCATATGTTATTCTTTCTTCGCATAATTCTATTATTTTATTCACTATGCTGCTGTCTACTCTCGTTATACGCCTATTTTTTCCATGTTTTTCATGCTTCTTCCCGTAATTATTGGTTTATGTTACCCGGAAATAAGTGAGTTAGGGTTTAAATATTATTTATCGTTCTCTTTTCATGGAATTGACCACAGATGATGGTATCATCTTTGGCGAAATTAATGTTTCACGTTTACATGAAAAATTTGCAGCTAAGGGATGTGAAGAAGGTTGTGCCTATTCTGATGTGCTCATAGAAGGCGGGGTAAGTTTACTTGATAACGATACAATGATCAGATTGTATGTTGCTTATTGCAATTGCCACAGGTGGCAAGATACTTTTGAAATAGATGGCGTACAGGTATCACTCACTAAGGATGATGGGAAGGAATATAAATCACAGGTCTTTAGCATTTACAATACCACGCCAGAACTGGCTGTTTACGATATTACTGTAAAGTATGCAGGCAAACTTAAATTATATGTTCCATCGACTTACTATGTCGACGGGATACAGGATATCATACGGGGGATGAGGATCAATGAACAGTAAAATAAGGGTAGCGATAGCAGTCGTTCTCGCCTTAGTGATAATCGCTGTTGCAGTTGTTATCATTAGCTATTCGAATCGAAATAACATAGTTATAGCCGAAACTGGTACATCGATGACTATCGGAAACTACACTTCGAATGGATGGAGAACCGATTCGCTTCCTCCTACATCGTCATATCCCAACACAATATACGTCGATTATTACGTATTTTCCGTCAGCTACAATTTCTCCCTATACGGTAATCTGTCGATCCCGGACACGCCAGGCATCATAATCGGCATCGAGAGCTATTCAGTATTTGAACAGTCGAGTAAAAATGTTTTCATGCCTAATGCGTATTCTGAGAGTTATAGCCCAAGTGGTTCCAATGCGTCAGCAAGGATAAATGTTACATTGGCAAATGTCTTTTCTCTTCCTCTTCTGCACGGAAAGTATGTGCTGATATTCGAGAGCATGGGTCTGATGAAGGATCAGCGCAGCGTGTACGTGAAGTCGAATATACATCCAGTGGAGGTAACAACTTTCTATTGATTGTCAGCGCATGCAAGATAATGTGTTTAAACTTAAACTAACCATAACCAAATATTACTTTTTTTCTAAAAATGTCTTGACGGGGGTATTTTTTACTGCCTCTACGTGCATTTCATAATTCTTATACGGGTATATGACATGTGTATTACACTCCTCCTTTCTTGGAGATAGTAATAAATATCTTTCCTTCTTAATATTAATTGTGATTGTATGAACGAAAACGAATACGGAATAGAAGAAGGCACACGTGCAATGACACGGGATAAAGAAAGCCTTATCGGTTTTCCTCTCCTCTGATTCAAAGCTCCTAGGAGCTTGGATTGTGCATAACTGAAAGTCAGCCCTTAGACTTAGATAAACTTCCTTATCTCTTTGTCAAACCTCGGTTTTTCATCTGCTATGAACACCTTACCCTCACCCCCTGTTGTATAGATACTTAACAACCTCTACATATAAGAAATAAGATTCCATTGATGCCAGATAGAATCTCAGGATCTCATATTCCCCAAATTCCCTTATTCCGTTGTAAAGAGAACAGGCTCATTTTCAACACTATCGCTTCCGAGAAAGAAGAATAAAGCATCAAGGAATATGGCGATATAGCGAGGATTAGTTGGCCTTGACTGGAATCTCTTGACCTCTTACATGATGGCCTCTGTTATCCTTGAGATTGATGATCTTGAATATATGTTCTGAAACATCGTCTCCAGTATTTCAGAAGCTTTCCCTGCGGATATACCTCTGGAGTATACGGATACGATGAGTTCATCTATCCCTATTTGCCTTGAATATGGATCAAATATTCCAGTTCTGAAATTACCTTCTCTCTCTAGGTGCTGATAGATTTTCTATCTCCCCCTAATTTGCTTTAATTGATCTCTCATAGAATCTGTTCTTTATTCAGCTATGTTCCTCTATGAAAACATTCCTCTCCGTTCTCGTCAATGCCTCTAAATATTCCTTAACTGTCCTCCTCAGAACCTCCATTATGTTATTATCTATTTCTTCCATAATCATTCGTACCTCCGTTGTTGTAATGTTCAGCAGAGGTATGTCTCCTTGTTCAAGAGATTTGCTTCTCTTGTTCTGGGGATTTACATAAGATTCGTGACATTAAGATGATACTTTAGTAGGATCGGTGCCATCCAAATACACGCCCGTGAAGATCGCAACACCCGTAATCCTTCTTCCAGACGTGGATAGAAATAAAGTTTCCAATGACAGGAAACTGCGTTCTTGCTATATGGGGATCGAGTTTGGTCGTTGAAGCAGGAAGCTCCGATGCTTTAGCTTAGGAGTAGCTTACACAGGACATAGAAGAAGTGGATGTCTTCGTTTTGGTATCTCTCATAAAAAAACTATAGCTCCACCTTGCCGGATCCCTTAGCCTCTGCACCCAAATCCTAAATGCGTCCTGTCCGTAATATACGATAGCGGGGCACCCATATGGATCTTTGTATCAGGAATATTGACAGGTTCTGCCAGAAATTTCTCTACTTTTCTTTATTTCCTTTGCAAGGTTATGGACGCTGCATTACTAGTTAGTATGGGAGCTGCAACACTTAAATACGCATTTTCCATGAATAAACAATGAGACATGGCGTGGTGTTCCTTGTCGTATTCATCGCTGTGGCCATCATAGCCGTCCCAGTCTCGTACCATATCTATTCATTTAGTAATGTGCGGACTAGACAAAAGACGCAGCTTCCTAGCGTTCCCGAGAACAAGACGCTGACCGTTAGTCCTCTCATCGGGCCGAAACTCATACTGAATATAGACGCACCAAACGATATTAACTTGGACATGCAGTATATAAGCATGACCGTGCAGGTCTTCGGTTCGGACTTCATGGGTTCGCAGGTCTACTGCCTCCTGAACACAAGCGTACCACACAACGGGAACTACACCTTCTTGATCAACAGCACCTTCTACAACATATCCATGTCATACGTGAGGGGGGGTTTCGGAGACAATGGTGCTTCTCTGAATGCAGTGGCCTTGTACAACACGAAGGATGGCGGTCAGGCCGGTTACAACAACATAGACTTCTTTCCGGAGCAAGTACACATTGCAAGGATGCGTGTGTCTGGCAACATGACGTTTCTAAACGAATACTTTGAGAACACAGGTTTTGATTTCCAGCAGTATGGGGTAGTACAGTTCGTCAACGTGACGCTTTACTGCGACCTCTGACCTGCCATGGCCATCAGATCCCAGGAGCGATTATGGTAAAGCTACGAACGTAATCGGATAAATAAGCATTATAATAGACAGTTTCAGGAATATTAATTAGTATAGCAATCGAGAACTGTCTTGTATTTGCCCCATGATGTAGTCTTTATATGTTCAAGTTTTACATTATGGCATTAACCGATATACTTTTTTAATTCATGGGAGACTGCATCCTAATACCCTCAGTGATAAATAAAAAACAGGGATTGTGAATATATTGAATATTTTAAATAATTTTATGGTATTATCGATGTCGCATCGAGATAGTCCTCAGGCGCATAGAAGCTGTAATAATTGCCGTTGACCGTGAACGAAACTGGCATATAGGAGCTGTAGTCGGATAGTTTATAATTCGATCCGGGATTTATCAGCGCTTGGTTATTCAAAGCGTATCCAATACTGGCAATATGTATAGAAGTAAAGTAGCTTATGGAAGTAAGATCGGCAAGTATGTTGAGCCCCATACCTGTAGCCGCAGTAACAAGACTTGCAGCATCCAGAGTCTCAGCACTGATTCCAAGATCGAAGTCAAAGAGGTTTCCAGCAGAGATGGCTGTTATTATGGCTAGACCGAGACCCAGCGCTGAGACGAATGTAGACACTGCATTGTTTACCTCTGCGATTTCATCGGCAGCGTTCGAATAGCCCTCCTCGGAGTACCATACTGTATTTGAATTCATGCTTTTCGACACGTTCAAGGTATAGTTCTTCTCTGTGCTACCACGGCTCATCATATACGATACTGCGTCCGCCACGTTGTTTGGAAGCGTGCCAGCCTCCACAACAAGGTTGCCACGTTGGGTCTGTATGGACGATATGTACACTTTGGAACCGTTTCCATCGTACGTCGTTCCCACGTAAGTTGTCCCCTCGTTCTCCCTGTACACATGGCATATCGCAACCTTACCGTCCACGAATTCGTAGTACACGATCTCATGCCACTTCGTTTTATACTCGCTTGTGTACTGATCGTAATGGACGATCGTATAGGTTGCATTGTTGATCGCTACGTAGCCAGTGGTGTTGTTGTTTGCCTGCGAGACGCTGAAATGGCCGATATTAACTGAGTAGTTATAGGGAAAGACCTCCTTTAAGTTTATTCCACCTGTGAATGTCAGGTTCTTCAGGATCATGGTAGACGGCGATGTGCTCATTGACGATGTGGCTTCACCGCTCACAGGTTTGTACACATCGTTCCCGTTTATGTACATATTTGCGCTTATGAGCGATATGTAGGCGCTCAGACCAATTTGTGATAGCCCGTTTGAAACATTCTTTGAGAGGTGTACAAGCAGGAGAGGGAACATGCCTTCCATGTTCTTGTGCCAGACAGTATCTTGATATGTATCATACGAATACGTGTAGTAATCGAACTGGTACTCCTCGCAGTATGGATCCACGGTTGGCTGTCCGATGGTGTTGCTGAAAACGGATGCATTTATGACCTGTATCGGTTTCTTCGAGAAAGACAACGAGACGTTGATGACGTACGGAGTGAACGTTAAATCCGAGTAATTGCCAACATTGATGCCTGTGCCATTGAAAACGTTAAGTGCCATCGATGCCTGAACAGACTTATTCGTCATTG